>JAUHYO010000130.1 GCA_030426325.1 Gammaproteobacteria bacterium
CCATCGCGTGGCCTTTGTCTCCCGTGACATGTGCCGCGATGTCCCAGCCTGCTGCATCGGCAGCAACAACCTCTCGACCGAGTTGTGCTCCGTCAATATTGCGAAAGCTGAGAGAGCCAGAAAATTGCGGGTTATTCGCATAAGGGCGGAACATGAGAAAACCGTCCAGGAACATTTTTAATGCACCAAATCGGATTATGTCGTCACCGCTACGCGGAGTAATTGCGACGTCGGTCAGCGAGTCCCATGTCCGCAGTGTCAGCACCGGGTATACCCGAACGGACAGCTGATTTTCGGCTCGAAGCTGGGTGAAGATGGACAAATCACTTGCACTGCGCTCGACATTGGTCTGGAAAACCTGCTTGTCGGAAATTTCCGGTACGCGCGCGATATCATGAATACCGACAATGCCATGGCGACTGAGTTTTTTTACCATCGCTTGTGCGCCGATCATGATTTTTGCCCGCGAGGCAGGAGGCAGCGCTTTAACGAGCCTTGGCCCTGCCGTTCCGTACATCATTCCGGTCAGTTCACCCGTCACAGGATCGTGCTCGTAGTGCCCTCCAGCGGGATCCGGCGTATCCCTCGTGATATGCATCCGCTCGAATCCAGCGGTATTCATGAAATAGGCACCGTCGTAGCGGGCAAGCAAAACGGGGCGATCAGGCGTCAGACGGTCTACCAACTCGAGTGAGGGCGAAAAACTGGCATTGCCTTTCGCCGCTCCTCCATGACCGCGCCCGAAGGCCGCGGACCAGTCACCCCCGGTAATCCAGAATACTTCTGGAACCTCGGCGGCACGTTTTTCGAGCAGCTCGAGCAATGACTTTTCATCATTGACGTCGTTTAGCCTCATATGAAAGAAGTCCAGCACGGCGTTTTCAAAATGCGTATGAGCGTCGATGAATCCGGGCATCAGAAACTGCCCTTTCAGATCGATTGACTCCGTCGTCGAAGTCTTCAACGCCAGGACCTCAGTGTTTGAGCCAACCCTGACTATCCGGTTTCCTCGAATGGCCACTGCCTGTGCCGTTGGCCGGGTACTGTCGACGGTCCATATATTCGCATTGTGAAATATGAGATCGGCCGACTGATCGGTGGCGCCGCAGTCGGTGGTTGGGAGACCAAGTGCTGCGAAGATTAGCGGCATACAGACCGACCGGATGATCTTTGCAATCATGTTTGCTCCTCGGCTTGGGTAAGTAGCGATGCGATGGAAAGCGGTCGCGGGACATGGTTTCACTGCTATTTGGTCTGGTGCTATCCGTCGCAAGCATCAGCCAGCCCGCTGTGCATACGTCATTCGACTTAATCCTGAATTACGGTTCTCCTGCATCGCATGCCTTGCAGACCAGCTCTCTTGATGATCGGTGCTATCGGGCAAATTGGCGAATTTCGGAATACGTCGTAGTCCAATGCGGTGCGACAGTGGAAGTCGACAGAGGCGACTATTGATGCACCGATGATTGTGGCATGAGAAGCATCAAGATTGACGCTGGAGCCGACGGCCATTAACAATGGAACGATTACCGCAAACATGGCCACCCTAACCGATCCTGGCGTTAAGATGGCGTCCCCAAGGGATAGCGATAGTTGGCCACTTATTCGACGGGCGGTCTGCTTTCCATGATCAGCTTGGAAAATAAAGTTAATGTAGACGATTCTTTCGCCTAGACAACGTGGATCGAAGCCAGCAGCACCATTATAACTTGTTGATTAATATAACCTAAAGATGGTTTCTATTGCAGAATTCGGCTCACTGTACCTAACATTGCACAACTGATGTCAGAAAATTGTAGGAAGTCGTAGCGATCGAGCCTGAAATTTCTATTTCATTTCGACACTGGAAAACAACCGCAAATTTCGGCCCACGTCCGCACTGTGAAATCGAAGCGCTAGCCTAACTTCGCTATCAGAGAGGCGTTTCTTGAAAACCGTCACCAACTCAGCCTCCCAAAGCGACATCCGCATAGCCTCGACGACCGATCCCTTTACGACGTCGGAAAACTCTCTTTCTCGTCATCAGACCGCGGGCGCCGCAATCGTCCCTCAATCGACACACTGAATCGATCTGCATAGCTAGCAGATCGGGCGACGCTAACTGGGAGAAAACCATCGCGGTTTCCAATCGCCATTGCTATAGATGTCGCTGGTAGTCGAGCACAGGTATTGGACAACGGAGCGAAAGCGGTCTACGAGCTGGATCTCAGCAGCAACGCGAGAACGATATTTTCGGACGACTCAACACCCCAATGCCGACAACCCGCCAAATTTTCCGCTCGGAATAACGATAGACAGCAATCGAAATCAAACCATGATCGGTAAGCGAGTTAGAGGTTCAAGACTTACGTCTGTGGCACAAAATAGTGGCCTGCCCCCCGTCTGCGATGGGGGCAGGCATTTGATTTCCCTACTTAGTAGATGCAGATATATCCAGATCCAGGTCCGCACCACAATCCATTGCTACCACCGCCGATCACGACCACGGCGCCAGGAGGAAATACCAAAGAGTCCGAGGGCGGAGCGGACGGATCACCGCCTGGATCAAGGTCATTGTCACCAAAGCCCTCGCCTCCATCGTTCGAGTTTGGCACGGCGAGTCCGACTTCAGGTAAATTGCCTGCAGCGAATTCTCGTTGAAATGCTTCCTCAAGGGTCTCGCCTGCTTCCTTCGTAATGAGTCCCGCGACGGGGATACCGGAGCCAAAGACGAAAGTGACATAGAATGAAAACACGCCAGCGTCATCTTTTACGCTCATGCCTGCAGCGCTTAGACCGCTATCAATTGCCTCGCCGGCCTCGCCCCAAATATGGCCTTGCACACCTTCGCCTGTAATCGTGCCCCAAAAATACGCGCCTAGTATGCTCACGTCAGAGCTCACTGGGGGCAAAGCGATTGTGCCCGTTGCATCCACCGGTAGATCACCGGCGTCCTGCGCATATGAGTTAGACGCGAACAAGAATGTTCCAAATATTGCGATTCTCCAGAAAGTCCCCATATTTATGCCCCCCGATACATGTTTAGTTCGAAATTTTGTTTGATCTTACCCATATACGGTACACTAAGGTCCTAAACTGAGCAATAAGGAACATATATGAGAACTTTGGTCGTTATTATTGGAGTTCTTGTCGCTGGATTTGTCGGTTGGTTCTACGTTAACCTGCCTGAGCTTGCAGAGCCGGAAACGAGCATTGATTCCGAAATAGAAATCCCTTCAAACACTGACGCATCCCCTTACCCAAAGCTACCCGACGATGCCGATTCACAGGCACGAGTCGACAAAGAAGAAGCTTCGGTTGATTCCTTTGTCACCCGCGATTCAACAGACCTCACTATGCACCCCAATTATCGCTGGTTGAATGCTCGCGGATTTACCAACGAGTCCAACATCCATTTCGGTAATACAAAGTATCTAAGAGAGCAAGCGAAGCTCGGTGACATGCATGCTAGCCAGTTATTGGGCTATCAGATGTTAGGCACCCCTGAAGGAAATCGGTACTTAACTGACGCCGCGATTCTCGGCTCAATCCAAGCACTACATTTCTTGTCAAACGCAAGTAAGTTGGTCGCGGACGGACGACTTCCTGACTCTACGACCCCCGAACAACAGAGTGATGCTACTATCCAAGCGCTTTCCTACTTATTCGTCGCTGAATTGCGAGGTGACAACTTCGTCGCCCCAAATGCCATTCGCGAAATCATGAACCAATACTCGTATACACAAGACGACTTATCTTCAGCTTGCACGCGCGCGAAGACCTCATTGCAATCGCTAAACGCCGCCCGAATGAAAGCGGGACATGCGAGCTTTGACAATAGCAATCCACCTATGTCGTCTGCACAACCGGCCACAAGCTCACTTTGCAAGGCAGAATCAACGCAATTTTGACGCCAAAATTGTTGGCAGCATAATGACTGCACGGCGCGGGACCATCCTTTTCTCAGAATTGGCTTACAGGTGAATGGCCTCGGGGAATTTCACCCCAAGGCTCGCGCTATCCGCTTTTTTGCATCACCGTGTGCCCTCGATGCGTGTTTCATACTCACAGGTGCTTCTGAAGAACGCTACCCACAACCGCAAAGCGGTCGCGAATGCCAAGATAAACGGCGGCATCATCCAGCGCGGATCTATCGGAATCGGCGGTATCAGGTACACCGCCCATACCAACAACAAGAACGCCGTCACGGCACGCTTGGCCCGATGAAATGAAGCCGGATTCGCGACCCCCTTGGGTTCGCGGTGCATTGACCAGCCATTGCGCCGCCGCTCATCGGGCGGCTGCCGAACCCGTCACCACCGCCGTAGCGCCAACAACGACGAAAAACGGCAGGCTCAAATACCAGTGCCGCGACCCGCATCGCAAACAGTTGCAATCCGAGTACCGCCGATTCAGCCAGCACCTATAGGTCGTTGATCACGGCCGCCAGCGAGCCGCCGCGCTGCATCGCCAACCACTCCCCCAAACCCGTTTTCACGAACACCACCCGTACGCCGTGAGCCTAAGAAACGGGGGCAGAAACTCTGCCCCACTTTCCGCTAGCCTGTCCGCTGGACACGCGATAAAGTCCTTGCATTAACACCGACGTCGTTGCGGTATATCAACGACAAGCCCGCTCCATTTCACCGGAGCACCCCGCGCCTTAAGAGATCGTCCATCAGGCGCAACGGCGACAGCCGTCGATCTCACCTTTTGGCAGCGCGTCTGCGCCAGCCTCGTCCATTGTGCCAGTTCCTGGTGCAACTCTTCAGTACGCCGCAACAACGCGACGCTGTCTTTGCTGCCGTCATGCCGGATGCATGACCCAGTAACGTCCTGCGTCGAACCCCTGTTGCAACACAGCCCGTCTTTGTGAGCGCCCCGGCGCCGCACAGAGACGGGCCTCTTGAAACTGGCGCAAGTCTGCGTCCCAACAGGCTTTGACCGTGCCAAGGCGCGGTGTCATAGCCGTCGAAACTCCCTGCCCGGCGGCCAGTCGACGGATTGACTGGCGCAGCCCGCACCCGATTCCGCGGCCCTTTGGGTCGTTCTGGCGTGTGAGGACCAGGGGGATTGAACACACAGCGCCTCGCGCTGCTTAAGTCCTGCAATGAGGCACTCACGCTCTGACCGCCAGCAATACCGCGGTTTATCACTCACCAGAGTTCAGGAATCGCTGTGAGAAACCGAAATGAGAAACCGAATTTGGATAGAGGAGAACGTCATGAAAAAAGCAGGTGGTCACCCTAACTTTGGTTACGGCAAACAGATGACATGGGCTGGTAAACAGGCTCTGCGAGATCAGTACGGCAATGGACACTATGGGACCGTCACCGGTCACACCGAGCGCTGGCGACGGTTTGTTACCTGGTGTCGCGACGAGCGCGATATACGCGACGCACGATTGATCGATAAGGAGGTCGTGCAGGACTACGGAAAATCTCTCAGAGACAAGGTCGATGCCGGCATGTCCCCAGCCTATGCACAGAATCTGCTGTCATCGGTTAACGTCGTGATGCTGGCGATGCGGAGCGATCGGCAGATTCGCGTTGCGCCAGTCGAGTTCGTCGGCCAACGCTCACGAACACGAACCGACACACCGGCGGGTCTCGATCAAAAGGTCGTGCGCCAGTGTGCCGATCAACTGCGCCAGAACGGGCACGAACGGGTCGCAGCGACCGTCGAAGTAGCCAGAGCGCTGGGTCTACGCCTTAAGGAAGCCTCTCTGCTCAATGCACGAGTCGCACTGGGTCAGGTCAAGAAGCACGGGGCGGTCAATATCACGGCCGGCACCAAGGGCGGCCGGGGTCATCGCGTGGATCGCTGGGTCCCGGTCTCGGGCGCCGCGGTTGGATGCCTGGTACTAGCGGCCAGGGCTCAGGGAACGGGTCGTAATCTTATTCCGTCCCACCTCACCTGGAAACAGTGGTACTCGCACATCCATCATGTCTGGGCGGCGGTCAGAAACGACTACGGTCTGAAGAAGATTCATGACTTGCGCGCGGCCTACGCCTGTGAACGCTACAAGCAGTTGACTGGGTCAGCCGCGCCGGTCTTTGCCGGTCGACTGTGTGTTGATCGAAGCACTGACCGTGCAGCGCGCCAGACCATTGCTCAGGAACTGGGACATGCCCGCATAGAGGTAGTCGCCACCTACATTGGCGGTGCCCGATGAGCCGGCCCGCGAACCATCGGGCGGCGGCACGCATCGCCAGGTCGCTGCTGGCCAATCGACTTCCCGGGTCAAGACGCGGCACGGTGCGCCAGCATCTTGCCCGGAGCGGATACATCGCTCAGACCGTTTGGCGCCGTTGGCAGGTCGGTCCCTATCAATGGCAATTGAAGCACTTGCGCTGGTATCTGGTGGAACGCACTGACGAGCATGCCAGCGGTACACGTTACCGGCACTGGCTGACCGTGCGGTTATTGATCCTTGCTCTTGATCACGACGGCTGGATCGAGCGACTCGACGGGCCGTGGGTCCGGCCGAACGGTAAGCGTGGTGCGCTCAAAGCCGGGCGGCCGGCGCTTGAGCCGAGCCCGCCCTCCGGTCACGTGAAGTAGCGCGATGCCAAGCACCACTAAAAACCCGACTACGATAGCAACGCGATGCAAGAAGATCACAATGCTGCCGTCCGTTGGGCGCCTGGACCCACGGGCTGTGTTAAATTGTCTTCGACGACAGGAGGATACGAATGACCAATGCAGCCGTGTACTTGCGTTCGTCGAAGGATCGGCACGACGTAAGCATTACGAGTCAACGACGGGAACTCAAGAAGCTCGCCAAATCAAAGAATCTGATGATCGTTCATGAATATGTGGATGTCATCGAATCCGCTAAGACAGAATATCGCCCGGCGTTTCAGGATCTAATCCGCGATATCAAATCGCCGGCGCGCGCATGGGATACGTTGCTCGTGCTCGACACAAGCCGACTTTCCCGTCGCCGCTACGTTGCTCACGTGTTCAAACATGACGCAAGAAAAAACGGCATTCGAATCCTGTACGCGAAAATGCCTGAAGTGGATCCGATCACGAACGTCATACTCGAATCTGTAATGGAGGCTCTCGACGAGTATCACTCGCTGGTAAGTCGTGAAAAGGGATTAGCGGGAATGTTAGAAAACGTGCGTCGGGGCTTCCGTGCCGGTGGTCGCGCGCCGAACGGGTATGAGTTGGATTACGTGGAAACCGGCGCCATGCGCGATGGACAGCCCGTTACCAAGTCGCGCCTCAAACCGTCGGCAGACGCACGCTGGGTGGCCAAGTACCTTCGCCGGCGCGCCGATGGCGAATCACGATCGCTGGTGCGGCGTGAGATCGGCATCGAAGTTCCGCTAACGACATTGATCGGCATGGAATGGAATGCTCTGACTTACGCCGGCCATACGGTATGGAACGTTCACGCGGAGCGAGAAGGCGGCGGATATGTCGGCGGGAGCAAGCGCAGACCGCGCGACGAATGGCAGATTTGCCGTGATACGCACGAAGCTTTGATTAGCGAGGAGCAGGCTGAAGGCCTGATAGAAGCCCTGGAGAACAGCAAGGTCGGTAAGGCCGTATCCCGCGCCAAGGCTGCCGGATCACCTTATCTTTTGACGCCACTCCTGGAAACTCCCGAAGGGCGCAAATGGCATGGAGAACGGCGACGCTACTATCGCCTCAAAGCCGAAGACGGAAAGCCCGGCAACATGGTGTCACTGGACGACCTTCAGGGCGCCGTACTGGACCAGGTAATGACTGACGCTCAGTCACCTGAATTTGTCCATGAACTCGGCAAAGAAGCGCGCAGAATAGCGAAGAAACAGGATCCGGCCAAACCGCTCCGTCGACAGCTTGCCGAAATTGATCGGAAGATTTCTCGAGCGGGTGAACTGTCGCTACAGCTGGAAGATCCAACTCCGATGATCCGAATGATCAACGAACTGAACGACGAAAGGAAACTACTGACTAAGGACATCAGGGAATTAGACAAGGACGCCGCTGTCCGCGACGCCCTCGCTAATATCACTGACGATCAGGTCGCGACGGTCTTGAAGGACGCCGCGGACCCGAAGGCATTGCTGGCCACCGTGGTCGACCGAATCACTTTGGACCCCGACACGCTTGAATGCCAGATCCACTATCGGTTACCCAAGTGGCTATGTATGGCGTCCCCAAGAAACGTTGGAAGTCGCGCTAAGCACTGATATTGCGGGGGGTTCCGCGTGAGCGCCCTTATCGGCTACGTTCTGGCCCGGGGCTGGGACGACGAGGATGTGGCAGCACTAGAAGCGGCGCTGGCTCTCGGGACGGATGAGGGACTGGAGGAAGCTCTTGCCCTGATCGGGGAGCGACAATGCTCACCGAGAGAATACTGCGAAATAGTTGG
>JAUHYO010000131.1 GCA_030426325.1 Gammaproteobacteria bacterium
TTTAAGCAAAGCGGTGCACGCGCGCTATCCCGGACTGGACCTCATTACCTACATGGAGTCAGGTGGCACCGATGGCATGCATTTTCGTCGTGCAGGCATCCCGACTTGGGCCGCGAGCGGCATCTTCATGAACCCGGATGAGATGTTTGCTCACGGCCTCAACGAACGCGTTCCCATCAAGACGTTCTACGACGCCCTTGACCACTGGAGCATCATTATCCGGGAGCTTGCGAGCGACTGACCTCGGGTGCGCGGTAGCGTTTCAGTCCGACGTAAGCGAGATACCCGGCCGCTGCGACCGAGAGGTAAAAGCCGAGCCCAATCGACAGAGCGTTGAGCGCTTCTTTCATAAACTCACTCGCCATCCCGCCAAGCTCGCCACCAAAGCTGCCGAACTGGCGTTTGGCCTCGGAGATGCTCGAGCTGACTTTCCAGGCACCGACGATCACCGCCAGTAACATCCACGCGGCGGGTGCGCAGTACGCGAGCCATGTCTTGCGGCCTTTAACGAGGTGCGGTAACAACGGCGCCAGAAGTGCCGCGATGGTCAGGAAGCCGTAAAAGCCAGCGCCGGCACGGGATTGGCGGGCGATGGTGGCGATCCCGTTCTGGGGATTGTTCAGTACCCGCATCAGGTCGTAGTAGGTTGCGCTCACCTTGTCACCGAAGAAGTCGATGCTGGCGATAGCGAGAAAAAACCAGCCGACCAGGACCAGCGCCATTGCGACGAGAGTCTTGACGCCAATCACCTTTGCGTAGGCGGTCAATGCAGGCAGGCCTTTCGCCCGCAACTCGGATGCCGCCTGCCTGGCTACTTCACCGGCCTGCTTAGCTGCCACACCGGCCTGCGCCGCGAGTTTGTTGGCCTGTTCGCGCGCAGCCGCCGTCGGATCCACGGCGCGAATCGCCGCAATCGCGCCACCATCATCAAACTCGACATCGACTGCCATGTTGGTTTTCGGTGCCAGGTCGGATCGCCACATACCTTCGAGCCGGAACGGGTACTGTGTTCCGTCGATCGATAGCAGCCCCTCGCCGCTTGCCGTATCGCGTAAGACGCGTCCTCTTGCCGTTTTCATTTTTTGTTCCCCTGTCGAATAGGTAGTGAAACTACTGACGAACGAAACGGGCCATTTCGCCGTCCACGGTCATGAGCAAGTCGCGACCGCTGCGCCTGAGCTCTGTCGGCCCTTCCCCCGGCATTTCAATCATGATGTTGTCGCCGCGCACCGTGTAGCGGAGGTCGAAGCTCGCCCGTTGCGGCATGTCGCGATCGCTGCCGAATGGCATCATCGTCAGGCGCGCCGTGCCACCAGCCATAAACTCAAGTTGAATTCGGCCCTCGTCTGTTGTGGCCTCGTAGCGCTCGGCACCACCGTTGTTTACCGCGGCCATCGTTGCATTGCCGCCGGTCGACTTGCCGCCGCCGTTGCGGCAGTAGGTACCAACGAAGAAATGCGTCAGGCACCCGTTGGCATCGATTTCGAGACTCGTCCGGTCGCCGCCCGGCAAAGTAATGTGAACGGTGTTGCCGTCAATGGTGTATGAACCCGGTCCGGAGTTTCCGAATCCGAGAGGATAAACAACACTGGCAACACCATCGGAATCGAGCGTGATCGACTCGATCATCGAGTCGCCTTCGACGCCAATGTACTCGCCTTCAAAACCTGATCCGCCACCACAGGCGGTAAGCAGGGATGTAAGCACGGCCGCAAACAGGCCGTTCATCCCGATCCTATGCGTTTTCATACTGCCTCCCGATTGAGATACCTGATGGCTGCATCGATCACGTAGCCGAGTGGTTCGCCACGCAGGTTGTCGTGCGCGAGCATGAGCAGCACCGGCATGTCGCGTTTATTGAGCTTTTCGTTAAAGGCCTCGAACATCGGCTTCTGGTCTTTGCGGCCCGCCGCGGTGTAGAGCTCGATTCCGAGATCCGTGTACCCGTTGTGGAATGCATGCCATGCAGCGTTCTGCGCGATCGCGTCGTAGCTGTTCGAGCCACTCGCATCCAACTGGCTGCCGATCGTGAAAATCTCCCGGATCAATGGTTCGGCCTGACGCCGGCTTCCCGCAATCTTTTCAGAACCCAGTAAAGTGCCAAGGAAACGCAGCCTGTCTCTCGGCTGCGCGACAAGTGAGTACTTCTCGACAAACTTTTCCGCGCCCTTGACGTCGCCCTCCGCCGCGGCTTGCTGCGCGAGCAACCAGTACATGCCACGCTTCGCATCGGCATTGCCGGCGAAAGCAGCGATCGCGCGCTCGGCGTCGTCGAGTCGGCCCAGTTCGATAAAAGACTCGATGACGGTCGTGTAGGACTGCGGGGTGTTCGGCTGAATCGTGTTCGCAAGTGCCAGGCATTGTTCAAGATCCCCTTTCGCCGCAAACGACTTCAGGATCAGGCGCGCATACTCGTGCCGAATATTCATCGTCGTCACCAGCTCGGCGGCCTCGGCATGCTTGCCATGTGCGAGAGCGATTAATGCCGCATACGTGTTGAACTGACTCAGCCCGACTTCTTTCTGTCCTGCGGCCGGGAGCAGGCGATCACGCAGCGCAGCGCCCTTGGCAATGAGGGCACTTGCCTTGTCGGCGGCACCAAGCTTTTGTTGCACCAGCGCAAGCGCCCCGTAAGCGGTATCCATTTGCGTTATGGCGCCGTCCTGGATCGTGACCACCGGTGCGAGCTTTTCGAGCTCGGCTTCGATAGCTGCCGCGGACGCGGCGACGCGCTGCCGCTCCTCGGCGGCGACTGGCGTGAAGAAATCGCGAATGTCTTTTATGTTGTAGAGCTGCGGTATCGCTTGCCCCTGCGTTATTTTGAATTCATCCGCGAGGCCCCGCGCCGCCCGCGTGACAGTGACGACGGCAGGCGAACGGGTATGCGGGCTTGCAACAACGGCTATGCCCTCATCCGCCGCGCCCGCTGCAATCAGCGCTGCACCGAGTTCGAACTTCGTCGTCAGGTCGGCCTGGTAGTTGAGCGTGTCCGTGAAGTGCCTGTACTTGGCAATGGCTTTGCGCGCATCGCCAAGCAGTGCGTAGCGAACAGCCATTGTCAGCGTGACATTGGCCACATCATTTTGCGACAGGCCACCCGATGCGACTCGCCGCTCGAGCTCGGCCATCACGGAAGACCATGCCGGTTTCAGTGCATCAGTCGACACGATGCTGATGAGTTGATTGACCGCCACATCCGGTACTGCAGCACGGTAGGCATCGATTGCAGCGACAACTTCGACAGGCTTGCTACACGCAGCGGCCGCCAGCGCCAGCTGCACGAGCTCCCCTGAATACACGGGCTTGTTAATCTTGAACGGTTCGAGAAGCCGGTCCGCTGCAGCAAATCCTTTATCGCATACGGTCTTGCGCGCCGCCGTAAACACGGCCTCAGCGGAGCCTTCCGCAGCAGAGCCGTTGCGCGTATAGGAACTGCCAAGTGGCGTGAGGCAATCGACGCTTGGGCTCGAATAGCAGGATGCACGCGCGGCAAGTTCGTCGCGCATCGCACGCAAGCCCTGAAGCGAGCGCCCCCCGACAACCTCCCGCCCGGATGCAATGGCACGACCGTCAGGTGTTTCCGGGTAATCCTCGACAATGCTTTCCAGTGCTTCGATTACGTCGCTGTAAGCGGCAACGCGGTTCCTGGGGTCAGTCTCACGGACTGCCGCCTGCCACTCTTCGCCGACTTCAACGAGCGCCGCCCGTGCGGACTCCTCCGGACTGCTGCACGCGGTGAACGTGGCCGCTGTAGCGGCAAGTACGACCAGCAAATATTTTCGCGCTTTCATTGCTACTGTCCCCTGTCTTCATTATTCGTTTTCATCAAACACCGCCTCATCGCACGCCCTGGCGACGAGGAATCGTTTCAGGCAAGCCAGCGCAAAGAGCGCGCTGGACAGCGCAGCCAGGTAGGCACCGGCACCCAGTGACATGGCATAGGCACTGACGGGCCGAACGAGATCGATACCCTGCAACACGACGACGAGTATGAAAGCGAGCGGCAGCAGGGCGACGAGCAGAAACCAGCCGGCAACCAGCACCACCAGTGTCGCCAGCTGGGTCGTGCCGAATCGTGTCGCGATGCCGGCACGCATTGCGGACCCCTTCCCCATGACCGATAGAAGCGCTGCCTCCACCTGCTCACGGGCAAGACGTGCCTCCGGCACGGCCACCATTCTGCTGACCCGCCCCGACTCGTCGAAATCGACGTCGACGACGACGCCGGGTCTCGGCAAAGTGTCGGACTGCCATACCCCGTCCAGCCCAAAGACGTGCTGACGGCCCTGTACCATCACGCGTCCGGGGCCGACCGTCGGGTCGCTCAGGATCCTGCCGCGTTTTGCCATACCTGCATTCCTTTTCGGGTGCTAACATCGGTCATCGGCCGGCGCTACGGACAGCAACCTGGCCTTTAACCTGTATTGCGCGGTAGCTCTCCAGAAACTGTCATGCAGCTTGAAAATAATAATGATCGTCCTTCCCTCGATGACCTGTTCAGCGCCATTTACGAAGAGCTGCGCCGACTGGCTTTTGTCGTGCGGCGCAATGAGTACGCCGTAACCCTGAATCCCACCGCGCTTGTCAACGAAGCATGGCTGAAGCTTGCCGACTCCCCCGCTCTCACGTTCGAATCGCCACTGCATTTCAAGCGCATAGCGGCACGGGCAATGCGCCAGTTGCTCGTCGATGCTGCGCGCCGGCGCCTTGCAACAAAGCGCGGCGGCGGTGCGGACGTGCAATGGGTCACGCTCGACGAGTCCGTTCACCAGCTCGCTGTTTCCGAGATCGAGCTGATTGCGCTGGATGAGGCACTTGATGAACTGGCAGCGGCAGAACCGCGGCAAGCCGAGATGATCGAATGCCGTTTTTTTGCCGGGCAAAGCGTTGCTGAAACTGCCGAGTTGCTCGGTGTGTCCGAGGCAACGCTCGCCCGAGACTGGCGCAGCGCGAAAGCCTGGCTCGCACAGTCGATGCGACAAACAGGCTGAGCCGATGGACGCCGAACGCTGGCAACGAATACAGCGCATATTCAATGTTGCGTTGTCACTGAGCGACGCCGAAGACCGCGAGTCTTACCTACGCGAAGCGTGCGACGGCGACGGCGAACTCGAAGCCGAAATTGCGGCGATGCTCGATGAAGATTCGCGACCCGATTCGCTGCTCGACCAGGGAGTCGAGCAAGTCGCAGGGTCGATGCTCGGCGCATCGGCGCCACCACCGGGCACGCGAATCGGCCACTACAGTGTGAAGCGTCTCCTCGGCGAAGGCGGCATGGGTGTGGTCTGTCTCGCCGAACGCGAAGACATCGGCGGCACGGTCGCGATCAAGTTATTGCGCGATGCCTGGCTCTCGCCGACCCGGCAACGCCGATTCCAGACGGAACAACGCGCGCTGGCGCAGCTGAACCATCCTGGTATTGCACATCTCTACGATGCGGATACCCTGCAGGACGGCACACCGTGGTTCGCGATGGAGTATGTCCAGGGCATCACGCTGACCGATTACTGCCGGAAGCACAATTGCTCTATCGAACGTCGCGTGAACCTTTTTCGGCAGGCATGTGATGCCGTCCGATTTGCACACGCGCACGCCATCATTCATCGCGACATCAAGCCGTCAAACATTCTGGTCACGGACGACGGCAGCGTGAAACTGCTCGACTTCGGCATCGCCAAGCAACTCGATGCACTCGATGGCAGTAGTGGGAAAACGCGCACAGTGCTGCGAATGATGACACCGGCGTATGCGGCGCCCGAGCAACTGGTCGGCGACGAAATCGGCGTACAGGCGGACGTCTACTCGCTCGGTGTCGTCCTGTATGAATTACTGACGGACCGCCTGCCTTTCGACCTCTCCAACCTGTCGCCATTGGAAGCGTCCTCCGTGTTGCACGGCGACGCGCCGGTCAAACCGTCGGAACACGGGACTGCGTCCGCCGGCAGGGCACAATGGGCAGACCTCGATGTGCTGTGTCTCAAAGCGATGCACGCCGATCGTGCGCGACGTTACAGTTCGGTTGAAGCGCTGATTCGCGACGTCGACCACTACCTCGGCTCGGAACCGCTCGAGGCACGGCCGGATCGACTCGCTTATCGTGTCGGCAAGTTCCTGCACCGTCACTGGCAGGTGGCTTCGGTGCTTGCAGCGGCTGTTCTGGTTGGCGCTGTCCTGAGTGTGTTCTTCACAATACGCCTGAGCGCCGCGCTGGACTCGGCCGTAGCGGAAGCATCGCGTACGAAACGCGTGCAACAATTCATGACGAACCTGTTCCAGGGCGGCGATGCGCTGGCGGGTCCGCGCGAAGATATCCGGGTGATTGAAATGCTCGAGCGCGGTGCGGAAACGGTGGAAACGCTGGCATCCGATCCGCCCGTGCAGGCCGAACTCCTGCACAATCTCGCAAGCATTTACCAGCAGCTCGGCAAACTCGGGGCGGCGGACGCGCTGTACGCACAGTCACTTGAACGCCGCAGGGATTATTTTGGTGAGGAAAGTGCCGAGGTCGCCGAAAGCCTGGTCGCCATCGGGATCTTGCGTATCGACCAGGCGCGCCTGGAGGATGGCGAGGCACTGGTTCGAGACGGCCTGGTGCTGGCAGAGTCCCTGCTCGCACCGGAGCATCCCACGGTGATTGCCGCAAGCCTGGCGCTGGGGCAAACACTGCGTGAGCGCGGCGCCCATGACGAGGCCATCGCAATACTTGCGCAGACTGTTGAGCGCCAGGCTGCGACCGGTAACGCATCGATGGACCAGGCCGCGGCGCTCTCCGAACTCGCGAAAGCACACTACGCGGCGGGACATTATGACGACAGCGCATCGATCTATCGCGATGTGCTGCAACGACATCGTGCCATCGTCGGCAACGCGCACCCTCTTGTCGCAGGCGACATTGCCAGCCTGGCGGCCATCGAACAGGATCTCGGCTACTACGACAAGGCAGAGATGCTTGCCCGTGAAGCACTTGCAATCAACGAGCGCTATTACGGTGTGGAAAGTCCACACACGGCTGACAATCTCACGTCACTCGGACGCGCACTGCTCTACCAGCAAAAATATGAGGAGGCCAACGAGGCACTGGAACGCGCGCTGGCCGTGCAGGAATCAGCGGTCGGACCGTCGCATCCGCTGGTGGCCGAAGCGGTAAACGAGCTCGGCAACATCCTGGCGATGCAGGATCGCTTCGCAGAGGCCGCGGCCAACTTTCAACGCAGCGCCGACATTTATCGCAACGTTCACGGCGACCGTCACTACTTTGTCGCAATTGCACTCTCGAATGTTGCCTACATGCAAATGAAACAGGGCGACTACGACCAAGCCGAAGCCCTGTTCCGCCCCGTCATCCGGCAATTTACCGATGCGCTCGGCGCGGACAATGTGAATACCGGTATCGCCCGCATCAAGCTCGGCCGCACACTGCGGCTCGCGGGACGGTATGCCGATGCGGAGATCGAGTCATTCGCAGGCTACGAGATCCTTGCGGCTCAGGCGAGCCCTTCGATCAGTTTCCTGCGTGCGGCGCGCGACGACCTGGTGCTTATCTATGAGGCAACCGGGCAAACCGAAAAAGCGGCAGGATTTCGTCAGGAAATCGCCGCACTGGATAATGATGCGACACATTAAAAGAACCCCTGTACCCGTCACGGGCTGTACCTTACTGCTGGTGCTCGCATCCTGTGCCGGCAACCCGCCAGGCGATACCTTGTTATTTGCGCCCGATGAAACTCGGCTGAACCGTAATCAACAACAGCGCGTCGTCGATGCATTCGCATCGATGTTTCCGTTGTCAGCCGACGGTACTCGCTTCACGGACTCCAACTGCGGCGACGTCGACCCGGAGGCGACACCCGTCGATCTCAATCGCGATGGTGTCTACGAGGTATTCATCCAGTGGGGAAATACCTGCACGTCTGGCTTCACCGGCCGTAGTTTGAGTTTGTTTGTGCGCGACGAGAGTGGCAATTATCGACCGCAGCTCGGATTTCCGGCGCTTGGGTGGTGGGTGTCGCCAATCGGCGGGCAGAAGTGGCCGGACCTTCGCTTTGGCGGTCCCGGATTTTGCCGCCCGGTCTGGGCCTGGCGTGACGATCTGTATCAGTTTAAGTGCAGCGTTCCTGAAAAGGCCGGCGGATGCGCCAGCTATGGTCGATTATGTGAGGATCAGGGCTTGAATATTGATGCAACCAAATGAGTCCGCCCGGCATCTAACTCACATCTAAAGCTAAGGGAACCAATGCCGTCAAGGCATGGGGAGATACCATGAAAACGAATAAAACTGGAGCCGCGATCATCGCCGCTCTTGGTGGACTGTTGCTGTGCGTTTCGAATCTGGCCTCAGCAGCCG
>JAUHYO010000132.1 GCA_030426325.1 Gammaproteobacteria bacterium
AATTGCCGTCTTCGATGTATTTCTTCGCGTTATCCCAGGCGCCACCGCCGGCCGTCATCGAGATCGCGACAAACAGACCCGTGATGATCGTGCCGAGGAGCAGGCCGCCGAGTGCTTTCGGACCGAGCAACAGGCCAACCGCGAGCGGAACCAGGATAGGCAACAGAGACGGAACAATCATTTCCTTGATCGCCGCCTTGGTCAGCAGGTCAACGGCCCGGCTGTAATCGGGTTTGCCGGTGCCTTCCATGATGCCCTCGATCTCGCGGAACTGGCGACGTACTTCGGTTACAACCGATGCAGCGGCACGACCAACTGCTTCCATCGCCATCGCACCGAACAGGTAGGGCACCATGCCACCGATAAACAGGCCGATGATGACCATGTGATCGTTGAGCAGGAAAACCGAATCAATGCCGGCCTTTTCAAGCGCATTGGTGTAGTCCGCAAACAGCACCAGCGCGCCGAGACCGGCCGAACCGATCGCGTATCCCTTGGTCACAGCTTTTGTTGTATTGCCGACAGCGTCAAGCTGGTCGGTAATTGTGCGTACTTCAGGTGGCAGCTCTGCCATCTCGGCGATGCCACCGGCGTTGTCAGTGATCGGGCCGAACGCGTCCAGTGCCACGATGACGCCGGTCATCGACAACATACTGGTTGCAGCGATTGCAATGTTGTAGAGGCCGGCGAGATTGTCACCTTCCGGTGCCAGCTCAAACGCGCCCCAGATGCTGGCGCAGACGGCCAGTACCGGCAACGCCGTTGCCTTCATCGAAATACCGAGACCCGCAATAATGTTGGTCGCGTCGCCTGTCAGTGATGCATTGGCGATGGTCTTGACCGGCTTGTATTCGGTGCTGGTGTAGTACTCGGTGATGACAACCATGGCGGCCGTCAGCGCGAGGCCGATCAACGCCGAGTAGAAGATGCCGTTTGCATTACCGCTTGCCGCCATCATTTCCTGGGTAATGAACCAGAAAGCGGCGGCTGCGATGATTGCTGCAACCACCATGCCTTTGTAAAGCGCACCCATGACTTTGCCGCCATCCGATGTCTTGACGAAAAAGGTGCCGATAATCGATGCAACGATTGAAACCGCGCCGAGCACCAGTGGGTAGACAACTGCTTCCGCACCGTAGCTGGCGGCGGCAAGTCCGCCCAGCAGCATCGTGGCGATAATCGTCACGGCGTAAGTTTCGAAGAGGTCCGCTGCCATGCCGGCGCAATCCCCAACGTTGTCGCCGACGTTGTCTGCGATAACACCCGGGTTGCGAGGATCATCTTCCGGAATGCCGGCTTCTACCTTGCCGACCAGGTCCGCGCCAACATCAGCGCCCTTGGTGAATATGCCGCCGCCCAATCGAGCAAAAATGGAGATCAGCGAACCACCGAAAGCAAGGCCGACCAGCGCGTGAATCGCGTCGTCGACTGAGGAGCCTGTGTTGCGGAGAATCATGTAGTAGCCAGCGACACCCAGCAGGCCAAGACCGACGACCAGCATGCCGGTGATTGCACCGCCGCGAAACGCGACGTTGAGTGCCGGGTTAACACCCTTGGTTGCGGCCTCGGCTGTGCGCACATTGGCACGGACGGATACGAACATGCCGATATAGCCTGCAAGGCCCGACAGGATCGCGCCGATCGCGAACCCAATGGCTGTTGGCCACTTGAGCGCAAAGCCGAGGACGAAAAACAGGACAACGCCAACGGCGCCGATCGTCGTGTACTGGCGATTCATGTAGGCATTGGCGCCTTCCTGGATCGCCGCCTGGATTTCCTGCATGCGCGCGCTTCCGGTCGGCTGCTTGATAATCCATTGTGTCGAAATGATTCCGTACAGTACCGCAAGCCCGCCGGCACCGATCGAGAGCCATAAGGCCATCGCGTTAGTCATCAGTTTGTCTCCTGACTGTGCTCTGAAAAATCGAACGACACCGCCATCGCTGTTTTAGGAAAACAGACGCCGGATCATCATTCGGTAAAGTCTCTTTTTTTTATTGTCGCGTGTTGCTACAGGCGCTCCCGGACTTCATGTATCGCAAGTCCCGCCCGTATCTGGCCGCGAATCATACCACAAATTTTCGACCGGTCAGTGCCTTCACAGGCTTGTTTTTCAGGCTTGCGACTTTCGGTAAGCCATTGATATATGGGGGGTAATTCTCTCCCTTGATCAAGGGCTGGAGGTAACGGCGGCAGGCCTCGGTGATGCCGAAACCGTCTTTGCTGATGTAGCGGGCAGGCAACTTCTTTTCCTTGTTCGCGACCCGGGCGAGCGGCGCCGACTCGATTCGCCACCGGTAGGGCTTGTCCGAGAGCCGTTTGATGACGGGCATGACAGCCGTCTTGCCTTGCAAGGCAAACTGTACGGCAGCCTTGCCGACCGCGTAGGCCTGCTTCACATCGACATCCGATGCGATGTGGCGTGCTGAACGTTGCAGGTAGTCCGCAATCGCGTAGTGAAATTTGTAACCGAGGTTCTCACGCACCATGTTCGCGACGACTGATGCGACGCCGCCGAGCTGTGCATGGCCGAATGCGTCGCGCGTGCCCGCTTCCGCGAGGAACTTGCCGTTCGGGTAGGCGGCACCCTCGCTCACGACGATCACGCAGTAGTCGTACTGGTCGACGCACTCACGCACGCGCTTTAGGAACGCCTTCTGGTCGAAGGGCACTTCGGGGAAAAGAATGATATGCGGCGCGTCTCCCGGGTTCTTGCCTGCAAGCCCGCCTGCCGCCGCGATCCAGCCCGCATGTCGCCCCATGACCTCCAGGATAAATACTTTGGTCGAGGTTTTGGCCATCGACAAAACATCCAGCGCGGCTTCCTGAGTCGAAACTGCGATGTATTTCGCAACCGATCCAAATCCGGGGCAGGTGTCCGTGATCGGCAGGTCATTGTCAACCGTCTTCGGTACGCCAAGGCAGGTGACCGGATAGCCCATTGTCTTCGATATTTGCGACACCTTGTGGGCCGTGTCCATCGAATCGTTGCCGCCATTGTAGAAAAAGTAGGCGATGTCATGCGCCTGGAACACTTCGATCAGGCGCTCATATTCCGCACGATTTTCTTCAATTCCCTTGAGCTTGTACCGGGCGGACCCGAACGCGCCACCGGGCGTGTGCATTAATGCAGCAATGGCCGAGGCGCTTTCCTTGTTGGTATCGATCATGTCTTCGGTCAGAGCACCAATAATGCCGTTCCGGCCTGCATAAACGTTTGCGATTTTGTCCTTGTGCTTGCGTGCGGTCTCAATGACACCGCAGGCTGAGGCATTAATTACCGCTGTGACGCCGCCCGACTGGGCGTAAAAGGCATTCCGTGCTGACATGTTTGGGGGCTCCCCGATGGTTTATTTGGTGTCGATGAGGATACCCTGCATTGACCTCAAAGTCCTTTCTCGGTAGCGTACCCCGCCCGGCTTATGGCCGGACTCCAAAGACCAGACACAAGAGAGATGGATTCAATGCGTATCGTTTTGCTGGGTGCACCGGGCTCAGGTAAGGGCACACAGGCCAAAAAACTGATGGCCGACAAAGAGATCCCACAGGTATCAACCGGCGACATGTTGCGTGAGGCGGTTGCGAGCGGCACACGTTTTGGCGTCAAGGCCAAGGCTGTGATGGACGCGGGTGATCTGGTGCCCGACGAAGTCGTTCTGGGTATTATCAGCGAGCGCCTGGCAAAGCCCGACGCCGAGAACGGATTCATTCTTGACGGTTTTCCGCGAACCACGCAACAGGCCGTCGATCTCGAAGAATTGCTCGACGAAATGGAAACACCGCTCGACACGGCGGTCTTGATGGACGTGGATTTCGACATCCTGTTGAAACGACTGACGGGCCGCCGAACCTGTTCGCTGACCGGCCAGTTGCTGAACGTCTACTTCTCGTCCCAGGAGGAGCTGGATGCCTGCACCTCGGCGGGGGGCGAACTCATTCAGCGCGAAGACGACAACGAGGAAACCATCAGCAACCGTCTGGATGTTTACCGGGAAAATACCGAACCGCTGATCGATTTCTACCGCAAGCGCGGCAAGCTCGTAACGATCAATGCCGAAGGGACGATCGACGAGGTCTACGAGCGTTTGCTCGAGGCACTCGCCGCATAATTTAGCCCTTACAGAAGCCCCAGCAACTGCTCGCCAATCAGGTCCCGGCGCCAGCCGGTGAATACACGCGACTCCTGGTTTCCGGAAATAACCACGGCCGACAATTCGCGCTTTGACGCGACGGTCTCGGCCGAAAGGTCGAGGTCTCGTGCGCACTCGGCGACTTTCGACTGCATCGCTTTGAGCAGCGCTTTCTGCGATTCGTCCGGCGGCTGCGGCGGTTGATAGCCATTAGCATCGTGGGCGGATGCCGCCACCGTGTCGACGATATCCTGGCCCACTCGACTGACGAGTTTCGGCGGTACACCCTCAATGCCGGACAGAGCCTCCACAGACGTCGGCAGCTTGTAGGCGATATCGAGCAGCGGGCTGTCGCGAAGTATCCACTGTCTCGGCCGGTTGCGACGAATGGCCTCGTTCTCGCGCCAGGCGGCAAGTCGAACGGCGGCGGCGCGCCGGGCACCACGGAAGTTGCGTGCACCCTTCAGGCGATCAATCGCCTGGTCGCCGGATACCACATAGAGTGACGGATCGAGCAACAGGGCAGAATCCTGCCGGGCCCAGTCGAGACGGCCCTTTTTGTCGAGGCGTTCGGACAGGATTTCCGCCGCCGGCAAAAGATACAAAACGTCCTCAGCAGCGTACTCGAGGACAGCGTCGGACAGGGGCCGCCGCGTCCAGTCGGCACGCGTATGCGATTTGGCCATCTCGACGTCGAACAACTCCTTGACCAGTCCGGCGTATCCGACCTGAGCCGACATGCCGAGCAGTCCTGCAGCGATCTGGGTATCAAAGATTTCTGCTGGCATGGCGCCAGCCGTCTGGTAAATGACCTCGATGTCCTGCCGTGCGGAATGCAGCACCCAGCTGACACCGAGTAATTGTTGCCAGAATTTCTCCTTGCCTTCATCCGCCAGGGGGTCGACGCAATAGATCGAGGCCCCTGCGGATATCTGGATCAGGCAGAGCTCGGCGAAATAGGTTTTTTCGCGCATGAATTCCGTGTCCACGCCGAATCTGGCGTGGCCGGAAAGCTTGCTGACGAGCGTGTCGGGTTGATCGACGAACAGGTATTCGGGCATTTTGGGAGGTTAACATGCGATGATCTGCAACGTGCTATCTCTGATCCGGACAATATTCGACATCATCCTGCTTCGGAAAGGCCCCGAGGCGCTGCCACGTGCGTCCGTTATTTTCGCGATCGCGGTCGTACTCTGGTTCATGTCAAGTGTGGGCGCCTGGATGGCGGTCGATAACTATTCGGGCCGCACGTTCCTGGTCGGATTCCTGATCAGTGTCATCGGCTTTATTATTTACGCCCTGTTGATCAATGCGGCGGGCAAGGCCGAGCGAATTCAGCAAAGTCTAAGCGCGATTATCGCCTGTGGCGCCGTCATCAGTTTCGCTGTCCTGACCGCCGAAGCCGTGTTGCCCCTTTTCCTCGGCAAGGAGCATGTCAGCGCCATCATCACCATCATGTTGCTGTGGTCTGTTCCGGTGGAAGGACATATTATCGCGCGTGCTATCGATCGTGTCTGGTACGTTGGCCTGGTCGCTGCGTCGACGGTCTTCATTGTGCAACTGTTCCTGCTGGCGTCACTCGGCCCGGTCATTGATCCGCGGCCGCCGCCTGCGGAAACGGCAGTCGCACAGCCAGCCTGAGGGAACATGCACATACATATCCTGGGAATTTGCGGAACATTCATGGGCGGCGTTGCCGCATTGGCGCGCGCCGCCGGATACAAGGTGACCGGCTGCGACCGCAACGTTTACCCACCAATGAGCACACAGCTCAAGGAACTTGGTATCGAAATCCACGAGGGTGTCGACGCGGCCCAACTTGATGTCGACCCGGATTGCGTGGTCGTTGGCAATGTCATGAGCCGTGGCGTCGATGTGGTCGAAGCGATGCTGAACAGGAAGCTCCGCTATACCTCCGGTCCCCAGTGGCTGGCCGAAAACGTGCTGCACGATCGCCACGTGATTGCTGTTGCCGGAACGCATGGCAAGACGACGGCTGCCAGTATGCTCGCGTGGATACTTGAGGACGCCGGGTTGTCGCCGGGCTTCCTGATCGGCGGCATCCCGACAAATTTTGGTACGTCGGCGCGCTTCGGCGAATCGAAATACTTTGTTGTTGAGGCGGATGAATACGATACGGCCTTCTTCGACAAGCGTGCCAAGTTCGTGCACTACCGGCCGCGCGCCGTTGTACTGAACAATCTCGAGTTTGATCATGCCGATATCTACAAGGATATGGACGCAATTCTTTGGCAATTCCACCAGCTTCTGAGGATGGTTCCAGGCGACGGTCTGATCATCGCCAATGGCGGGGATGCCAATCTGGAAAAGCTGTTCAAGATGGGTTGCTGGACCCCGGTTCAATCCTTCAGTACTGACAATGGTGCTGATTGGGCGGCGAGTTTTGCCGATAAACTGGAGCGCCGAATTGGCGTGCGAAACCCGTCCGGCGAAAGCGCCGAGGCCCGCTGGCAACTGGGCGGCATTCACAATCTTGAAAACGCAATTGCGGCGATTGCTGCCGCTTCCTCTCTTGGCGTCGATTTTGCCAGGGCAGTTGATGCGATGTCGCGTTTTGAGGGCGTGAAACGGCGCATGGAACGAACGGCGACCGCCGGTGACATCGCTATCTACGACGATTTTGCGCATCACCCGACGGCGATTCGGAAGACGATCGCGTCGATGCGACAGCGTTTTCCAGGCAGGCGTGTCGTCGTGGCGATCGAGCCGCGCTCAAACACAATGAAGATGGGCATACACAACGAGACGCTCGCCGACAGTCTCGCGGCGGCGGATCACGTCTGGATGTATCGTCCACCCGATATGGGTGATGCGATCGTCGAAACCCTGGCACCGCTCGGCAAAAAGCTCAGCTTGCACGGTGACTATGACGATCTCGTCAGCTCGATGTCCAGGAAAGTCCAGGGCGGCGACCAGGTAGTATTCATGAGCAATGGTGGTTTCGGTTCAGCACGGCAAACCTTAACTGCGTTGCTGCAAAGAACGCGCGGCAGCTGATCTCGGCCTATACTGGGCTTGTGCAAGTACCCATTTTTCCGCTGAATACCGTGTTGTTTCCCGAGGGGCCGCTTCCGCTCAGGGTTTTTGAGCCACGCTATCTTGATATGGTCAGTCGCTGCCTTAAGACCGACACTCCGTTCGGCGTCCTGCTGATTCGTGATGGCGACGAAGTCGGGGAGGCGACGACCTACAATGTCGGCACACTCGCCAGAATTTCAGACTGGTACCAGGGAAGCGACGGCATACTCGGTGTGACGGCAATCGGCGAACGGCGCTTTCGGATGACTGCTTGCGAGCGTCAGTCTGATGGCCTGAACATTGGTGACATCGAGTTACTCGAAACTGAGCCGTTCGTGCCATTGCCGGAGCAATATCACCCGCTAAAACATATCCTGGCGAATGTGCTGGACGATCTGGGTCGACTGTACGAATCCCAGTCGCGCCGCTATGACGATGCTTCGTGGCTAACGTACCGGTTTCTTGAAGTTCTGCCGATCAATCTCATCGAGAAACAAAAATGCCTTGAGCAGAACGACGCGGCAGAGCGCCTGAGACTGATCAGCCGGTTGCTGAATACTGTTCGCGAGCCGGCCTGAGGGTTCAGAGCGCTGCAAACACTCGGGCCGCGGCGGCAATTGTTGAATCGATGTCATCGTTGCTGTGCGCCGCGGATACGAAACCTGCCTCAAAAGCCGATGGCGCGAGGTAAATGCCTTCATCCAGCATGCCGTGGAAAAAGCGCTTGAATCGTTCGACATCGGCGGCCGCGACTTCGGCAAAACTCGTGACTTTGTCGACGCCTGTAAATACCAGGCCAAACATACCACCCTGCTGATCCGTCGCCATCGCGATGCCGGCGTTTTGCGCCGCCGTCCTGAGACCTTCAACCAGGCGTTGGGTCTTCTCGCCCAGCGCGTCATAAAAACCGGCCGTGTCGATGGCATTCAGTGTCGCAAGCCCCGCGGCCATTGCGACCGGGTTGCCGGATAATGTGCCCGCCTGGTAAACCGGGCCATCGGGGGCGAGATTGGACATGATGTCAGCTCGGCCACCAAAAGCCGCCGCTGGCATGCCGCCGCCGACAATTTTGCCGAGCGTCGTCAGGTCCGGCGTGATGCCAAAAATGGCCTGCGCGCCGCCCCTGGCGACACGAAAGCCGGTCATGACTTCGTCGAAAATCAGTATTGATCC
>JAUHYO010000133.1 GCA_030426325.1 Gammaproteobacteria bacterium
CCAGCGGTCCTGTACCGCGAGGCAATGAACTCAAGTGCTCGATGCCACTCAATACTCGACCCACCACGGTCAAGTTCCGATCGAGATGTCGTGGTGCATGTCCGGTAACGACGTACAGGCTTGACCCATTGCCACTGCTCGGCTCCATTCCGCGAGCGACGGCCAGCGTGCCGTAGCAATGTATCAGCCAGGTTCGTTCGCCGTCGCTGGCTGCAGGAAGTCCATCGACAAAGCCAACGGCATCCGCATAGGCATCGCGACTGTCGACCCGGATCAGGTCAAGACTCCGGGCGGGCTGATCGAATTCCGGGGCAATCGTGACGGCAGCGGAACCAAGTGGCCGAAGCAGTTCTTCCTCCTCGGCAGGGTCTCCCCATTGGGCGACGTAGTTGTCGTGTGACCGGATGATTGCCAGGCCGTCGTAATACTTTTCGCTGACGAGCGTCCGGATATTGGCGACGGTCTTTGGCGCGTACCCCGGTGCGAGTTCGAGAATCACCTCGCCTTTGGGCAGGCTCATGAACAACAGGTTGCCGGGATCAGGCTGGCGCCAGTCCGATTCCTGAAGTGCATTCATGACACCCGACGTGGTCAGCGCTTCCTCGGCGAGGCATCTTGATACATCGAAAAGCAACAGCGCAGCAATCGGTACGCCGATATAAGGCATAAGGTATTTTGTCATTACTGGCTGTCCCCTGTTGTTTTTCGCGTTCCTGCGGGCTGTTGTCAGTCTACCGCGAGACGGCCCGTTGCGGGTAGTGTGCTGCAGCTATACTCTATTGACGGTACGAAACGCACGACTCGGCGCGTTATAATCGCTGCGTTGGCTCATGACTCGGTGGCTTCCAGCAAATGACAGACTACGTTCCACCATTGAAAGACATGCTCTTCGCCGTGCACAACCTGACCGGTCTTGAAGAGGTGCTGCGCATTGAACGATTCGGTGAGTTCGATGCGGAAACAATTGACCAGGTTATCGAAGAGGCGGGCAAGTTTGCAGCCGACGTATTGAGCCCGATCAATATTGCCGGTGATCAGGGCGGCAGCAAGCTGGTGGATGGCGGCGTGATCGCAGCGCCGGGGTTTGCAGAGGCCTACGATAAGTTCATGGAAAATGGCTGGCAAAGCCTGGACGTGGACCCCAAGTACGGTGGTATGGGAATGCCGGGCATAGTGGCGGCAGCCGCGATGGAATCGTGGCAGGCGGCTTGTTTGTCGTTTTCGCTTGCGCCAATGCTGACAGGCGGGGCGATCTGGGCTATCGACGCGCACGGTTCGGATGAGATTCGCAACAAGCTTTTGCCAAACATGGCAAATGGCGCATGGACCGGAACCATGAACCTGACGGAGCCTCAGGCCGGTTCGGACCTGTCGGTTGTCGCGACCAAAGCGATCCCAAAAGATGGGCACTACCTCATTAGCGGGTCGAAAATATTCATTACCTGGGGCGACCAGGAGTTTAGTGAAAACGTCATCCACCTCGTGCTGGCGCGGCTGCCGGATGCCCCGGAGGGGGTTCGGGGGCTCTCGCTTTTTGCAGTGCCGAAATTTCTTGTTAATGATGATGGCAGCACCGGTGAGCGAAACGACGTTTACGTCGCGGGTATCGAACACAAGATGGGTATTCATGCGAGTCCGACCTGTGTGATGTCGTTCGGCGAGAAGGGCGGGGCTGTTGGCTACCTGGTGGGGGACGAGAACAAGGGCCTGGCCTGCATGTTTACGATGATGAACCATGCACGCATCAGCGTCGGAATCCAGGGTCTCGGAATCAGCGAGCGAGCCTATCAGCAGGCGCGCGCGTATGCTCTCGACCGCAAACAGGGGCGGGCGCCGGGTATCAAGGGCAGCGTCACCATTGTTCACCACCCCGACGTACGTCGCATGTTGCTGCTAATGAAATCGCAGGTTGAGGCAATGCGCGCGGTTCTGTACTACACAGCCGGGGCCGTTGACCGGGCACATTTCTCGACGGATGACAGCCAGCGTGAACGCGCCGGGCGGCGGACGGCTTTGCTGACGCCTGTAGTCAAAGCCTGGGCGACGGAGACTGCGCAGGAGATCACCTCGCTTGGCGTCCAGATCCATGGTGGCATGGGATTCGTTGAAGAAACCGGTGCGGCACAGCACATGCGTGACGCGCGCATTCTGACCATTTACGAAGGCACAACCGGGATCCAGGCGATGGATTTTGCGGGGCGCAAAGTATTGGCAGACGACGGGCGTGCATTGAACGAATGGCTTGCCGATATGCAAAGCCTGGATGATTCGCTGGCAGGCGACGAACGGCTTCAGGGAATTCGAGGCGCGCTTGGCGAGGGAATTCGACTACTGGATGCTGCGACAAAATGGCTCGTCGAGCAGGGTGGCCTGGATCCGAATGCAGCGGGATCGGCATCGGTGAACTACCTGATGCTGGCAGGTGTTGTCGCCGGTGGCTGGCAAATGGCGCGTGCATCACTGGCGGTGATCGACGGTGCCGTGAAAGATGATGCTGCCTTTGCATCGGCCAAAATGTTGACAACGGATTTCTACGCGCGACATGTCATGCCGCGGGCGCATGCCTATTTTGCGGCAGCCACTGCCGGCAGCAATGCACTCATGATGCTGCCGGAAGAGTCTTTCTAGCGCTGCTCGAGAATATGCGTTTCATCAGCGGTGCCATTTTGAAGGCGCCGACGATACTGCTGGTTGTCAGCATGCCGGCCATCATCGCCCCTGTTACACCGCAAGTCAGAACATCCTGTCCTGTGAGCCACAATCCCGGAAGACGAGTTCGTGTCCGTAGCCACCGTTGCTGCATCCGCTCGGGCGTATGCGACAGTCCGTATAACTCGCCCTGTTGGTAGCCGCCGAACCAGTTCGTTGAAACAGGCGTCGATACTTCGAAGTAGTCGACCTTGCCGCGCAATTGCGGAAGCTTGTCGTACAAATATTCCATTAGCCGATCGCCAAGTTCAGCCTTCAGCGTTTCATAGTCTTCGCCGCGTTTGCCCCAGACTTCCTCATTCCATTTGGCGAACCACTGGTACGGTGCGGGCGCGACGATTTCGATTGTCGAAGTACCAGGATGCCGGTTGTTGTAGTCCGGGTCTTTGGCAGACGGAAATGAAATATAAACGACCGGAAACGCTGCATTTTCGTCTTCGATGAAGCGCTCGACGGCCGAGTCGTAGTCGCTGTCCGGATAAATCCAGAAGTTGGTCCTCGGAAGGCCGAGATCCTGTGCTGTTTCTTTCAGGCCGATATAGACACCGAGATGTGCATAGCTGGGTTCAATGCCCTGCAGGTCGTCGCGGTAGCCGCATTGTTCGGCCGTCGTTGCCGGAAGAAGTTTCTGGAAGGTATTGGAAATCCCCGCCGCCGAAACAACGCGGTCACAGGCAATGTGGTGACCATCTTTCATTGTTACACCGCTGACTTTGCCGCCACTGACTGAAATTTCTTCGACGCAGGCATAGGTAAAGACTTCACCCCCGCTTGCCTGGATCTTCGGAATTATAGTGTCGGCGATTCTCCATGCGCCGCCGACCGGGTAAAAACCGCCGTGCAGGTAGTGGCGCGCGATCATCGCATGCACCATGAATGTCGATCGCTTTGGCGGCAGGCCCATGTCGCCCCACTGGCCGCAGATCACCGCGATCAGCTCCTTGTTGTCAGTCAGTTCGCTGAGCACATCGTAGGTGTTGCGAAACAGGAGCCGCGGCATTTTCAGACGCAGGTACGGCCACATCAGAACATACTGCCAGTTCGACAGAGCGCGTGACATACCGAAGGCCGCCATCGCTTTGCCGGTCTTCGCGAGCAACGTCATGTAACGATCGATCGCGACAACTTCATCCGGAAACTGAAGAACGAGGTTGTCGCGAAACTCCTGCTTGCCGGCACGTGCGTTAAATACTTTGTCGCCAATGTAGTATCGGTCGTACTCACTGTCCATCGGTGACCAGCGCAGTTGTCCCTGGCTCAGGTAGTCGAACATGCGGCGCGTGGTGGTTTGGGCGCCGACATCGCCAATGTAGTGGACGCCGACATCCCACTCATAGCCGTTGCGTTCATAAGAATGCGTGTAACCACCGGCTGTGTAATGTTGCTCAAGGACACAGACTTTTTTCCCGAGATCACTGAGCAGTGCGGCTGTCGTCAGGCCACCAATGCCGGACCCGATCACAAGCGTGTCGTAATCGGACGCCAGCCGATTCGGCCGGTAGCGACGGCCGATGCGCAGCGTGCTGGGGGCTATTTTCGACACGCGGCCAGGCGCCTAGTTCTTGTAAACCTTGCCACCCTTCATGACAAAGTCGACGTCGAGGAGTTGTTCAATGTTGTCGAGTGGCGACTCATCCACCGCGATGATGTCCGCGTATTTGCCCGCTTCAATGGTGCCAATGTCATCACTCATATCGATCAGGTCTGCGGCATTGATCGTCGCGGCGATAATGACGTCCATTTCATCCATTCCCGCAGCGACCATCAGGACCGCTTCCTCGGCATTGGTGCCGTGAGGCGATATTCCACTGTCGGTACCGTAAGCAATGTTAACGCCCGCTTTATGCGCCCGCTCGAACGAACCGGCCATGTCATTGCCGACGCGAATCGCTTTTTCCTTGACAGCGTCGCTCATGAAATCAGCCTCAACCGCCATTTCTGCAACGGTCTTTCCCGCCAGCAATGTCGGCACCAGGTACGCGCCGGTTTCCCGAAATAATTTGATCGCACGCGGTCCGGTGTAGGATCCGTGTTCGATACTGGCGACGCCTGCTTCGAGCGCCGCGATGATGCCGTCTTCATGGTGTGCATGGGATGCGACTTTGCGACCCATGCGTGCGGCCGCCAGCACGACTTCCCTGAGCTCATCCGTTTCCATTTGCTGGCCTGTGCCGGTTGCCCGGTCGGTCATGACGCCGCCTGTTGACGTGATCTTCACGAGGTCCGCGCCATACTTGATCGCGTTGCGGGCTGCCCGGCGGCAATCGTAAGGTCCATCACAAATATTTGGCGAGGTATAAAGTTCCATCAGTTCCGGGCTGACGCCACTGACGTCAGCATGGCCACCGGTTATGCCGACGCCACCGGCTGCGATGATGCGCGGTCCGTCGATCCAGCCCATGTTGATCGCGTCGCGCATCGCGTACATTTCCTGGGGAGAAGAGCCGACGTCACGCACAGTTGTGAACCCGGCCTTAAGCGTATTCATCGCGTAGTGGATACTGCGCATTTGCATCAACTGGTCAGACATTCGCAGGGAATCCCGATCATTGTTCGGGCCGAGTTCGCCTTGCAGGTGGACATGCATGTCCATCAGGCCCGGGAGAACAAACTTGTCGCTAAGGTCAATAATGCGCACGTTCCCGTCGTAGTCCGCCGCACTTTCAAATCCATCGACGATGTCGGTGATTCGATCGTCGACAACAACGATCGTCTGGCGCGTGCCTGGCGATTGGCCCGGCACTGAAAGCAGCTCGCCGGCATGGATTAGTGTGGTGTCAGCCAGAGTCGGGCCAGAAAAGACGAACAACAACAGTGCCGTTGCCAGACGGTAAGGATTTCTCATTATTTTCCCCTGTATTTTTATCGAATCTTACGTAAGAACCTGAACTTTTTGTCGGTGTACGGTGCGTAGCGAACATTGAGGTCGGGCCACCAGCCACGCTTCATGACCGATTTCATATGACTGAAGGTCTCAAATCCGCGACGACCGCTGTAAGCACCCATACCGCTTTCCCCGACGCCGCCGAACGGCAATTCGCTGACCGCCATGAACATCATGACATCGTTGATGCAGGCATTACCTGAACTGATGATGGCGAGAAATTTTTCCTGGGTTGTTTTGTCGTTGGTAAACAGGTAGGCCGCCAGCGGTTTTTCACCAGATCGAATGTGTGCAATTGCGTCCTCAAGGTTTTCGGCTCGCACGATTGGCAGGACCGGCCCAAAGATCTCCTCTTGCATGATCGCGCTGCCAGGCGCGACATTGGTCAGCACTGTTGGCGCAATGTACCGGTCGCTGGCATCGGTTTGGCCGCCGAATGCCAGCGTGCCGGAATCAAGCAAGCGGCTAACCCGTTCAAAATGTCGTTGGTTAATGATGCGACAGTAGGAGTCCGATTGCTGGGGGTCGTCACCAAACATTTCGCGAACGGCTTTCGCAAGCAATGGCAGCAGTCGCGCTTCAGTCGCCGCATCGGTGAGAATGTAGTCGGGAGCAATGCAGATCTGGCCGGCGTTTGAAAATTTTCCCCAGGCAATACGTTTCGCTGTGGTTTCGAGGTTGGCATCGGGCATTACAACACAGGGGCTCTTGCCGCCCAGCTCCAGTGTCACCGGCGTCAGGTTTTTTGCGGCGGCGGCCATGACAATACGGCCGACGCTTGCGCTGCCTGTATACAGGATGTGATCGAAGGGCAATTCGAGCAATGCAGTCGTCTCGGCAACGCCACCTTCGACGACCCGAATGCAATCCGGGTCCAGGTACTTCGGGATCAGTTCGGCCAGCAAGGCGGATGATGCCGGTGCCAGTTCGGATGGCTTGATAATCACGCAGTTGCCGGCGGCAATGGCCGCGTTCATGCCAGCCAGGACGAGCTGAATCGGGTAGTTCCAGGCGCCGATAATCAAAACGACACCGAGCGCTTCCGGTTGGATCCAGCTTTTCCCAGGTTGTCCGACGATTGGCGTCGAGACCCGCTTCCTGCGCGACCAGCGGCTCATATGCTTGCGGCAATGCGCTGCGTCGCTGCTGACATAGGACGTTTCCGTGGTGAACGCTTCCATCGGCGATTTGCCGAGGTCCCGGTGCAATGCGTGAAACAGATCGGCCTCACGCTCCTTCATCATGCGTTCCACGGCAAACAGTTGATCGCGCCGCCAGGCAAGGCTTCTCGTCTTGCCGCTGTCGAAGCTGGCGTTAAGTTCCGCCAGCACACCGCTGAAGTCGATGAGTTCTTGTGCCTGATGATCGGCAGTTGAATTGGGCATATCGGAATTGGCCGGGCGATGGAGCTACTGATTCTGCCTGTCCATGTGCGCGCTGGGAAGCATCACGGGACCGTGATTTTGCGGTATCATGCGATCCTTACCGTCCGTTGGACTCTCCACGTTGACAAAAGCAATTAGAATGCCCGGCTGGTGGGCAGGTATTGGTCTGGCTTTGCTGGTTTCAATTTCGGCCACGTTTGCCGCCGACTGGTTCGGGGTTGCCGTGCTCGGATTCGCGAAAAGCCCGGTCAGCGCGATCATGATGGCTATCGTAATCGGGATGTTGATCGCAAATGTCTTGCGTCTGCCGGAAAGCCTGCAGCCGGGACTCAGGTTCTGCGCATCGACGGTGCTTCGTATCGGCATCATGTTCCTCGGTATCCGGCTGAGTTTGACCGGCGCGGGACAGTTCACACTGATTGCATTGCCGTTTGTCGTTGCGGCAATTGTCATTGGCCTGGTCACCGTCGGATTCCTGGGCCGTCAGATGAGCCTGACGAAGCAGCTCAGCGGCCTGATCGCTGTTGGCACCAGTATTTGCGGTTGTACGGCGATCGTAGCGACTGCACCGCTGATCAAAGCCAACGAGTCGGAAGTCAGTTATGCCGTCGCCTGCGTTACCGTATTCGGATTGGCAGCGATGTTTTTCTATCCGTTCCTGGCCCACGAAGTATTTGCGACGCAGCCTGAACTTGCGGGATTGTTTCTTGGTACCTCGATTCACGAAACAGCGCAGGTCGCTGGCGCGGGCCTCATGTACGAAGCACAGTTCGATTCGCCGGAAACGCTCGATATTGCGACGGTCACCAAGCTGGTACGAAACCTGAGCATGATTGCTGTCATCCCGCTGGTTGGAATCCTGTACGGCACACCGGAACGCGATGACGGTGAATCAACGCGAATCAACTATCTGAAGATGGTTCCCTGGTTCATTGTGGGTTTCGCATTGATGTCGGCACTTCGCACCGTCGGTGATATTGGCGACAAGCCCTTTGGATTACTCGAAGCGTCTCAGTGGAATTCCTGTGTTGCTGTCATCCAGAACGCGGCGGAGCAGTGTCTGTTGCTGGCGATGGCTGCCATCGGCCTGACGTCGATGGTCGCCGGCATCGTCAAGATCGGTGTGAAGCCCTTCGTGCTGGGGCTGTTTGCAGCACTGTTGATTGGCGGCGTCAGTTTTGTACTGATTTCGCTGTTCGGTGCTGGCCTGATCGATTTACTTGGCTAGGTACGGGATGCTCGCGATTGCACCCCGGCGCTGGACGGATAGAGTCGCCGCGTCAA
>JAUHYO010000134.1 GCA_030426325.1 Gammaproteobacteria bacterium
CACTTCGTGGCGGCCTCGACAAACCATGACGCAATGGATGCCTTCGGTATCCATCCCGATCGCCGGTTCGGTTTCTGGGATTGGGTTGGCGGGCGATACTCCGTGTGGTCTGCAGTTGGATTGTCCGTGGCACTTGTGACCGGTATGCCTGTTTTCAAACGAATGCTCGCCGGCGGGCGAATCATGGACCAGCATTTCCTCCAAGCGCCACTCTAGGAGAACATGCCGGTACTGCTCGCGCTGCTCGCAATCTGGTACAACAATTTTTCTGGCGCCCAATCGCAGGCGATCCTGCCTTACGACAATCGTCTTGATCGGTTTCCAGCGTATCTCCAGCAGTTGCAAATGGAGTCCAGCGGCAAGAGCGTGCGGATGGACGGCAAACCGGTCCGCTGTGACACCGGCATGATTATCTGGGGAGAGGCGGGCAACAATGCCCAGCATTCGTTCTACCAGCTATTGCACCAGGGCACGCGCCTGGTACCGGTTGATTTCCTCCTGCCCGAGACATCGCCGTTGTCGACCGCAAATTGCCTTGCGCAGGCTGAGGCGCTGATGGATGGGACCGGGGAGGCCGATGTTGAGCCCTACCGCTTACACGTTGGCAACCGGCCCAGCAACACCATTCACTACGAACGCATGACGCCGGGGGTGCTTGGGCAGCTGATCGCGCTGTACGAACACAAGGTGTTCGTTGAAGGCGTTGTCTGGGGTATCGATTCGTTTGACCAGTGGGGTGTTGAGTTGGGCAAAAAGCTGGCAAACGCCAGGCTGGCCAATTAGGTGAGGTATGGCGCATAAGACAATCCGCTTGTATGCGTACGCATACCACGCCACAATTCGCGGATGCTTTTTCCAGCCCAGATACGGCTAGCGCTCTTACTAGCCTGTTTTTCTTTTGCCAATGCTTTGGCCGGACCGTACATTCCTGCCGGCGACCTGTTACTTCGGCACGACATTCAGCTACTCGCGGATGCCGGCGTTATCAAGGGCCCAACCACAACCTGGCCGCTCGCCTGGGGCCCGATTCTCGAAGACATTCGGGATGCCGATGCGCTGAATCTAAAACCGGCAGTTTCGGATGCGCTATTACGTGTTCGAAATCGAGCAAGTTGGGAAACGCGCAGCAAAGAACTGACGTACGCCGCCAAGGCTGGTGTCGCCGACAATGCAACGCGCATTCGCTCCTTTCAGAATACGCCAAGAGGTAAGATCGAACTTGGCGCCGGTATCAGCTGGATCGATGACTGGTTCAGCGTTGAGCTCAATGTGCAAGGCGTCGATTCTGACCAGGACGACGATGAACTGCGGGCGGATGACAGCCTGATCGGCGTTGTTGTCGGCAACTGGTCTGTCGCCGCCAGCACGCAACAGCGTTGGTGGGGGCCGGGCTGGGATGGCAGCCTGATTCTCTCTAACAATACGCGTCCGATTCCATCGCTAACGATTGATCGCATCTTCACGGACGCTTTCGAAACTCGCTGGCTGAGCTGGCTAGGGCCCTGGGACTTCAGCGTGATGTTCGGGCAGCTGGAACGCGAGCGGGCGGTGCCGAACGCGCAGTTTTTTGGGATGCGGTTCAATTTTCGTCCAATCCCATCGCTCGAAGTGGGTCTGTCGCGGTCCGCACAGTGGTGCGGTGAAAATCGGCCGTGCGATGCGGGGACTTTTGTTGATTTGTTCCTGGGTCGAGACAATATAGGTGATGCCGGAGTGGGAGCTGACAACGAACCCGGCAATCAGATGGCCGGTGTCGATTTTCGCTGGTCGCCGTCTTTCTTCGGCATGCCTGTTTCGGCCTATGGCCAGTTTATAGGGGAAGACGAGGCCGGCGGTTTCCCGAGTCGCTACCTGGTTCAAGTGGGTCTCGAAGGGTCGGGCTACCTACGAGATAAATGGTCGTATCGATGGTTTGCCGAGTTAGCCGGCACCAGTTGCGACTTTATCCACGACGACTTGTTCAATTGTGGCTACCGGCAGTCGATTTATCGGAGCGGCTACACTTTTCGTGGTCGAATCATTGGTCACGGCGCAGATAACGATGCACGATTGGTGTCCGTTGGCTGGATCATGGTTGATGAACAGGATTCGCAGTGGCGCGCGCTGATGCGATTCGGCGATTTGAACCGGGCCGGCGCTGTCGATGCGACCCACACGCTGACCGCGACGCCACAGGAATTAGCTGGTATTGACATTTCCCACAGCCGAGTTTTCTCTTTTGGAGTTATCGACCTTGGCGTAGGCTTTGAACAGCTGGACGACCAGGCGACTGGCACCACCTTATCCGATCAACGGCTATACCTGCAGTGGCGAAGTTCTTACTAGCCTTACTGCTAGCAGTACCGATCGCCGCCGTGGCCGAGCCATTTGTGGCGCCCGGCGATATGCAATTGCGTCACGACTTGCAGCTTCTGAACGACAACGGCGAGATGAATATAACGCTCACTGCCTGGCCATTATCCACTGCCGATGTTCAAATAGCAGTCAAAGCGATAGACGCAAAATCCTTGTCGCCCGCAATGTTTGCCGCTTACCAACGAACTAAAGATCGTATTCACTACGAAACCGCGTCCGGCAAGGTATTTGCTCGATATGCGTTGTCGGGATCCCTTGATCCACGCTTCGTTCGAGCTTTCGAAGATACACCGAGAGATGAGGGCGAGGTTAACGCAGCGGCATCGTGGCGGGGAGATCGATTTTCGATCAAGTTGTCGGCAACAGCGGCCGCAAATCCGTTTGATGGCGATGATTTTCGGCCGGATGGAACCTACGTCGGCGTGTTGCTTGGCAATTGGATGGTATCAGCCGGTTGGCAAGAACGCTGGTGGGGTCCAGGACGGGACGGCAGCCTCATCTTGTCGACGAACGCGAGGCCTGCACCCGGTGTCGCGATTCAACGAAATGCGAGTACACCATTCGCATCGAAGTGGCTGAGTTGGATCGGCCCGTGGACGCTGAGTAGTTTCGTATTGGAATTGGACGACTCCAGATTCGTAGATGGTGCCAGGCTCTTCGGCATACGCGGAGTTTTCAGGCCTCCTAAAACGGGACTCGAAATCGGCATTTCCAGAACAGCGCAATGGTGCGGCGAAAGTCGACCGTGCGACCTCAAAACTTTCGGCAATCTTTTGATTGGCAACGACAACCGTGGTGTCAATGTTGATCCGGCCGACGAGCCTGGTAATCAATTGGGTGGCTTTGACATTCGCTGGCGCCTGCCGAACAAGATTCCGGCGGCGCTATACATGCAGTGGATCGGTGAGGATGGCCGCGGTGGCGGAGGTGCGATCGGGGCGTGGTTGCGCCAGTTAGGAGTGGAAACCTGGGGCTCGGTAGCAGGACTGACTCACAGAACGCATCTCGAAGTCGCAGATACGACTTGCAGGCAGGGCGGATTCGGGTTCAGCAATGCGGTGCCAAATTGCGGCTACGAGCACTCGATCTATCGAACGGGGTACCGTTATGATGGTCGCTCAATTGGTCATTCGATAGATGGCGACGGCATGTCCTACTCATTCGGGTCAACACTGGTACAATCCGCCGGTCATTCGTGGAATATTTCGTTGCGCTTTATGGATATCAACAGGCTTGGTGCGCCCGGCCCAACTCACACTTTGTCTCCAGTATCGGCTGAGGTCCTTGATCTGCAAGTCACGCATCGCCGTTTAACTCGATGGGGGCCGATATCTGCAGGAGTTGGTGTAGTGGATTCTGACATACAAGGTAGTGCCGAATTTTCTTCGGGTATCACAGCGTTTATTCAGTGGAGCTCCCGATGAGTTCAATCCTATTTCATAAGCGAATGCGATTCTCACTTGCGGCAATCTTGCTAATTACGTGTAATTTCGCGGTTGGCCAAGATGTGCAATTGTCGCCGACACAGCAACAAATGCTTAATTCGCTCCCGCCGTCACAGCGCGAGCAGGCTTTGGACGCGTTGCGTCAACTCAATAGTCAACAGCAGGGCGGCGCACAACAGACGATAAATGAACCGCTTTCAAATGTTGCTGCAGAGGCCGACCTGACGACAATTGAAAGGGACCAATGGACTGCAGGGCCAACCGCCAATCCGCGCAGTCGAGTTGCTATCAATTTTTCTTCGCGTAGTTCGCTAACACGATCCCAGACAGAGACTCTGAGGAATGATCCGGCACTTCAGAATCTACTCGGAACTCGTTTGTTTGTTCTGGACGATTCCGGCGTCTTGCAACTTCCTGGTCTTGAGGCAATACCGCTGCTCGGGCTCAGCGAGCCGGAGATAAATCGCAGAATTATGGCCGAGCCGTACCTTTCTCTGCTCAATGCGGATGCTCATATACTCGGGCAAAAGCCCATCGGGCTCGAGTCACTGAAGCCATTCGGTTACGACATATTCGCGCCCCGCGCGACGGACATGGGTGGGTCCGGGAGTGGGCCGGTGCCTCCGGACTATGTGTTGGGTCCTGGCGATTCGATACGTGTGCAATTGTTCGGCAATGTTAACGAAATATACGAGTACGAAGTTTCTCGGGACGGCGTGCTGAATCTGCCTGACATTGGTCCTGTGAATGTGGCTGGCGCTTCCTTTTCCGAATTTCGATCAGACCTCAATAAGCGTGTGCAGCAAATGCTTATTGGCACACAAGTCAGCGTAACGATGGGTCAACTTAGGACGATTCGCGTATTCGTCCTCGGCGATGTAAATCGGCCTGGATCATATGTTGTTGGCGGGCTTTCGACTATCAGCGGTGCGTTGTATCAAAGTGGAGGCATCAGCCAAATCGGCTCTCTGCGAAATATTCAATTGAAACGCAATGGTAAGGTCGTTGGTGTGCTCGATGCATACGATTTGCTGATTCACGGTGACACCTCAGGTGATCGTCGACTTCAGCCCGGCGACGCGATATTTGTACCGCCAATAGGTAAAACAATTTCTGTCGATGGGGCGGTCAATCGGCCGGCGATTTATGAAGTAAAGCGCCTTACGACAGTCGCGGATTTGGTCGGGTTGGCTGGTGGTTTGACTCCTGAAGCATTTGCCGGCGGCGCTCGACTTGAGCGGATCGGTGACGATGGTGAGAGGATCGCTTTGGCTATCGATCTGGACGGTGAACGTGCCAATACAGTGGTAGTCAGGAAGGGGGATGCACTAATTGTTCCGAAAGTGCTACCTGAATTGGGGAACGCGGTTGAATTGGCGGGACATGTTTTTCGGCCGGGTGTTTATCCGTGGCGAGATGGCATGCGACTGTCGGACCTCATTCCCTCAACAAATGAGCTAAAGCCGGGTGTCGATATGGACTACTTGTTGATCCGGCGTGAAGGCAAACGGGGTGACCCGGTTGAGGCCTTGTCTGCAAGTTTGTCGGTCGCGTTGCAGAATCGCGGTTCGGAAAGCGACGTTCCTTTGCGGGCGGGCGACATCGTGAACGTTTTTGGCCGGGAACTGGGCAGGCAACGTGTAGTTCAGTCAATTCTCAATGAGATGAGGTTACAATCAACGGCCGATCGTCCCGCACAACAAGTGCAAGTTTCGGGGAGTGTTAGGGTACCGGGCATTTACCCGCTTGAGGCGAACATGCGGGTTAGCGATCTTATTAGAGCTGGCGGGGATCTGTCGGAGAACGCTTACGCTCTGGAGGCCGAGCTCACTCGCTATTCTGTGTCGCCGATTGATGGTCGAGTTTCCGATACACGGCAGGTGGATCTTGCGGCGATCCGAAATGGTGATTCTTCAGCAGATATCGTGTTGCAAGAGCACGACTACCTCATTGTAAAGCGCGTTCCAGATTGGGACTCGATCTGGACGATTACGATCGAGGGCGAAGTACAGTTCCCCGGCGAGTATCGTGTTCAACCGGGAGAGACATTGGCAGAGGTATTGCAGCGAGCCGGTGGGCTAACAAGAACTGCGTTTCCCGAGGGGGCGGTATTCTTACGCGAATCGCTGAAAGCTCAAGAGCAGGAGCAACGGGCTCAATTGGCACGGAGGATGGAGGCAGACCTTGCTTCGCTGTCTTTGGAGAGCGGAAGCGCCGGAGGGGCGGAAACGCTAAGTAACGGCCGAATCTTGCTGCAGCAACTTCAAAACACGGAAGCAATGGGACGGCTTGTTATCGATCTTCAGGCGCAAGCAAGCGATGAATCCTTGGAGGTTCGAGACGGAGATCGACTATTGATACCGACGAAACCACAAGTCGTGACTGTCCTCGGTGAAACGCAACAAAATACCTCGCACCTATACAGACAGGAGTTTTCTCGTGATGACTACCTAGCTCTCAGTGGAGGCCTGACGAGGCGGGCAGACAGGAAATTGATTTACATTGTCCGGGCTAATGGCTCCGTCGTTTCCAGACCTCGCTCGCGCTGGTTCGGCCGCGGTAAGAATACTGAAATAAGACCAGGCGACACAATTGTTGTGCCGCTGGATACAGATCGAATGAGGCCACTGACGTTTTGGGGCAATGTGACACAGATACTTTATCAGGGTGCGATTGCAGTGGCCGCAGTCAAGACGTTTGAGTAAACCGAAAAGGACCAAGCCTTTGACCCTGGCTGTCGAGAAGCAAATGCCCAATTTTGGAAAACAATGGGAATTAACGTGAACAATCAAGATGCCGATACAATTCGGGTCTCCGAGCTCCTGAAAATTGTCTGGCGGTCTCGGCTTCACGTAATTATATCCACTGCTCTCGTCACGATTGCGTCAATTGTTATTCTATTGCTTCTGCCGAACGTATATCAGGCGAGATCACTACTGAGTCCAACTGGAGACAATAGTGGTGGTGCATTGGCAAGCCTGGCAGCACAATATGGAGGTCTGGCAAGCCTCGCAGGTCTGAGTTTCGGGACTCAATCCGGCAATCAGACAACGGTCGGAATCGAATTGCTGAAGTCACACAAGTTCATCAGCGAATTCATAGAACGTCATGATTTGCTTGTCACGCTTTTTGCAGCGGAAAGTTGGGATCACGAGAGTGGATTGCTCTCTTACGATGATGATATCTATGACCAGCAAAACAAATTGTGGGTTCGGGAGGTATCACCGCCGAAGCGGCCTAAGCCCAGTGTCGAAGAATCCGTCCGGAAGTTCAAAGAGATTTTTCGCGTTAGACAAGATGGCGATACGGGATTCATTACTGTCAGTATCGAACACGTCTCGCCAACAATTGCGCAGCACTGGGTCGAGCTTCTGATTCACGATATTAATAATGAAATGAAAAAGCGCGACGTCACCCAAGCAACGCAGTCGATTGAGTATCTCCAAAGTCAGATTGAGCAGACATCATTGGCAGAGGTCAGGGCCGTGTTCTACGGGCTAATCCAAGAGCAGGTAAAAAAGGTCATGCTTGCCAACGCAACCGATGAATATTTTCTGCAAACAATTGATCCACCGTTTGTACCTGAAGATCCAGTACGACCCAAGCGAGGAATCCTGATTGTTGTTATTTTCCTCATTTCGGCAATTCTGAGTAGTATCGCCGTTGTTTTCCGATCGTTCGCTTTTTCGGATTCGGCAGATCAAAAAATCTAGTCAACTCACATTTTGTCCACTGTGCGTTTTAATTAGCTCCCTTAGAAATAGGGTAAAGGAATAGTTTCATGAAAAATCTGCGATTTGGACTTGTTGGATGCGGTCGAATTGCCAAGCGTCATTCCGAACTTCTGGGAAATGGTGAGATCGAGGGGGCTTGCCTTGCCGCTGTATGTGATACCGACTTCTCGAGGGCCGAAAAAATTGGAGCGATTTTTGACGTCGCGGCCTACTCGGACATGGATGAAATGATGTCCAATTCTGAGTTGGATGCTGTCGTTGTGCTGACGGAGAGCGGGCATCATGCTGAACATGTCGTTAATCTTTCGAAGTATGGAAAGTCAATCATTGTCGAAAAGCCGATGGCTCTTACATTGGACCAAGCCGACATGATGATTCAAGCATGCGATTCGAATAGATGTCGACTATTTGTGGTAAAGCAAAACAGATTCAATGTTCCGGTTCTCAAGCTTAGAGAGGCACTTGAGGCAGGGCGATTTGGGAAACTCGTTCTCGGTACAGTTAGAGTCCGATGGTCGCGGGACCAGTCATATTATGATCAAGATGCGTGGCGAGGGACCTGGAAGCTAGATGGTGGTGTGCTTGCAAATCAAGCCAGCCACCATATTGATCTTCTTGAGTGGATGATGGGTGACGTCGAGAGCGTTTTTGCAAAATCCGCGACAGCGCTTGTCAAT
>JAUHYO010000135.1 GCA_030426325.1 Gammaproteobacteria bacterium
AATGAACTCGTGGCAGAGAAGCTCGAATTTATTGAGGCTGCGATTCATCGCCTGCGAGCACTGAACTGAGCGACGGCATGTTTTCGAAGGCCAGGCGGATGTTGTCATCCCAGCTCTGGCGCAGTTCTGACAGGTAGGGGTGATTCTCTTCGAGTTTGCAGTACTGCTCCTGCGGCAGCAGCGAGTCCTTGCGATAGAAAAGACATTCCAGCGGGGGTCCCACCGTGGCATTGGAGCGCATGGTGGAGTCGATCGAGACCAGGGCGTAGCGGGCCGCATCCCGCCCGATCGCCTGGACCAGCCGATCGAGACCGAGGGGGGCTCCGGACGCGTCGACGATCTCCCGCGGCACCGGCGGGGCGAGCGTCGCCTCCCCGGCTCCGCCCGTCGCGTGAACGCGCCGTCCGTCCGCCTCGAACACGTAGATGTCGCCGATCGCCTCATCCGTCTGGCGGGCCCGCTCGAGCAGGGCCTGCGCGTTGCGCACGGAGGAGAGCGGGAGACCGAGCCGCGCGGCCGCTCCGAAGGGCGCCGCCGTGCGGTCGGCGAGGACGACGAGCCGTTCGCCGACGAGGTCCGCGTGTATCCGGTCGAATTGCAGCACGGCGAGCCAGACGAAGATCGCGAGAACCGTGCACGCGACCCCGGTCACCACAGCCCAGATCCGCCAGAAGAGGGCCATGGCCTCGCCCGTGCATGTCTGCGACGCTCTAGGTGGCCCGGTCGCACGGGGCATAGCAAGCTCTGGGGCCGCGCTTTTCGCATGGGAAGGCTCGCACGGATCCGAGCCGGCAGCAGGCGTCGCTCGGGGGGGGGCGCGTCGAGGCGGCTCGGGGCCGAGTGCGGTGGTCGCCCGCAGGGCGAAATCGATCGCCCACAGCGGCAGCGCGGCGATGATCCAGCGCCGCAGCGCAGCCGCGATGTGGTCGCGGGCTTCGGCGAACTCTGGTCGGCGCGATTACTCGCAGCTCTGCTCGGTCAGATTGCGCCTGAACGCGGTGGCACGTGGATTGATGCACGCCAGATCGTCACGGTTCGAGAGACGCACCTGGGCCCGACTGTTCTTTGGGATCAATCACAGGCCAAAATGGACAAGGCATTGCCAGCTGATTTTCGCGGCATCGCCGTCATTACAGGTTTTATCGCTGCGGATGAAGAAGGACTCCAGACCACCCTGGGGCGAAACGGCAGTGATCATTCGGCCTCTATTTTTGCCGCGCTGACGAATGCATCCGAGCTCAGTATCTGGACCGATGTGGATGGCGTGATGAGCGCAGATCCGAATCGAGTGCCGGAGGCACAGGTTATCGAGCGGCTGACCTACAACGAGGCGATGGAGCTGGCCTACTTCGGCGCCAAGGTCATCCACCCGCAAACACTGGGGCCGGCCGTCGACAACGATATCCCAGTCATCATCCGAAATAGCTACCGGCCCGAGCATCCGGGAAGCCGGATCGAGGCGCAGTCGATGCCGTCTGACAACATCAAGGGCATTACCGCGATAGGCGGCATGGCGCTGGTTAATGTCGAAGGTGCCGGCATGATCGGCGTACCCGGCACTGCGGATCGTCTGTTCGCCGCACTAAAGAATGCCGGGGTGTCCGTCACGCTGATATCCCAGGCAAGTTCCGAGCACTCAATCTGTATCGCAGTGCCTGAGGATGTTGCCGAGCGTGCGCGCAAGGTGATCATGGATGCGTTTTCCGACGAACTTGAAAGCGGGCAGATTCAGAGCGTCGATATCAAGGCTTCGCAAAGCATTGTTGCCGTTGTCGGCGACGGCATGGCCGGAACGCCCGGTATTGCCGCACGATTCTTCGGAACGCTTGCGCGCGCCGGCATCAATATCCGGGCCATTGCCCAGGGTTCTTCGGAGCGAAATATTTCAGCCGTCGTTGACTCAGCGGATGCAACGCGGGCACTACGCGCTGCGCATTCCGGCTTCTACTTGTCTGCCAAAACATTGTCCATCGGACTCATAGGACCGGGCACTGTCGGCCAATCCCTGCTTCAACAACTGGAAAAGCAAAGTGCCAAGCTGGCAAAAAGTTTCAATATCGATCTGCGGATTCGGGCAATCGCACGCTCGCAGAAAATGCTGCTCGGGGAGCGCCGAATCGACATTCCTGATTGGCAGAGCGAGTTTGAGAGGGACGCGGTCGAAACGGATTTCGACGTGCTCGAGGAGCACCTCAATCCGGATCATTTGCCCCATGCGGTTATTATCGATTGCACGGCGAGCGAAGCGGTTTCCGCGAAATATCCCGAGTGGCTGTCGCGCGGCATTCACGTCATCACGCCGAACAAGAAAGCCTTCAGTGGCCCGTACGATAAGTACCAGGCCTTGCAGGCGGCGGCAGACGAGGGCAGTTCGCACTATTTTTACGAAACGACCGTCGGCGCAGCCCTGCCCGTAATCTCCACGCTCTGCGACCTGATTTACACGGGCGATGAGGTTCGTTCGATTCGCGGTATTTTCTCGGGCACGCTTGCCTACCTGTTTAATGTCTACGACGGATCCAAGCCATTTTCGGCCATTGTTCGCGAGGCAAATGACAACGGATTCACTGAACCCGACCCACGCGATGACCTGTCCGGAATGGATGTCGCCCGCAAGCTGATTATTCTTGCGCGGGAGCTTGGACGAGGTCTTGAGATCGGCGACTTCCCGGTTCAGAATCTCGTGCCCGAGGCATTGCGGGACTGCTCGGTCGAAGAGTTTCTTGAACGGTTGCCGGAGTACGACCAGGCGATGGATGACTTGTACCGGAAAGCTGTCGCGGACGGCAAGTCTTTGCGTTACATCGCTGCCCTGGAAGCGGACGGATCCGCCACCGTTGGGCTTGAAGCGGTTGATGCGAGTCACCCGTTCTCCAATATCAATTTGACCGACAACGTCGTGCAGTTCGAAACCGAACGCTACTCCGCCAACCCCCTGGTTATTCAGGGCCCCGGAGCCGGGCCGGAAGTTACCGCTGCCGGTGTATTTGCCGACCTGTTACGCCTGGCAAACTTCCTGAACACCGGTGAAGGCTATGTCTGATTGGGTCAGAGCTTTTGCGCCGGCGTCGATCGGCAACGTTGCTGTTGGCTTCGACATGCTGGGGCTTGCACTCGAGGGAGTTGGTGATCGGGTTGAAGCGCGACGCGTCGATACTCCGGGTGTCACCGTCGCCGAGGTGCGCGGCATTGACGGAGAACTGCACCCGTATTTGTCCACAAATTCGAACGAGAACACGGCATCGATTGCGGCCCAGGCCCTGTTAGACGCGCACGGCCCGGGCATTGGAATTGAGCTCAAGGTGCACAAGGGTGTGCCCCTGCAATCGGGCATGGGCAGTTCCGCAGCGTCTGCCGTCGCGGCCGTCGTCGCAGTCAACGCATTGCTGGAGACGCCGCTGGCGGCCGACGCCTTGCTTCCGTTTGCGCTCGAAGGCGAAAAATACGCGAGTGGCGGATTGCATGCGGACAATGTTGCACCCAGTCTTGTTGGCGGCCTGGTGCTTTGCCCGCAGGTTCTGCTGCCGGCGATCATCCGCTTGCCGGTGCCGGAAGGCGTCAGCGCAGTACTGTTGCATCCTGATTTGCAGGTCAATACGGCACATGCTCGCAAGGTGCTCACCAAAAGTGTGCCGATGCAGCAGTGGATTGATCAGCAAGGGCTTCTGGCAAGCTTCATCGCGGCCTGCGCGTCAAATGACATCGCATTGATGGGCAGGTCGTTGCGCGACATTGTTATCGAGCCGCAGCGATCCGCAAGCGTCGCGTGTTTTGACGCAGTAACAAAGGCGGCGCAGAAGGCAGGCGCACTCGGCAGCAGCCTGTCCGGAAGTGGGCCCAGCATTTTCGCACTGTGCAAGTCAGGCGACGCACGAAACATGGCGAGCGCAATGGAACATGCCTGTCGTGCTCATGGTATTGCCTGCCAGTCGTGGGTGAGCTCGATGAACGCGCCGGGCGCGCAGCTGATCGAATCATGAAGTTCATCAGCACCCGGGGCTCAGGTCCGGTAAATCTCGATAGCGCTTTGCGCAAGGGTATCGCGAGCGATGGCGGGCTGTATCTGCCAACTCAATTGCCAACATTCGGCCTGGACGATTTTGAAAACGCGAGTGACATTGGGTCGGTCGCTGGCGTTCTGTTGCGACCGTACTTCGAAGGATCTGACCTGGCGTCCGAGATGCAGCAAATCCTCGCGGAGACGTACAGCTTTCCAATCCCGGCGACGCCAATCCAGTCAGCTGATTCCAAGCTATCGATGCTTGAGCTCTATCACGGTCCGACGGCGGCATTTAAAGATGTTGGCGCCGGCTTTTTGGCGGCATGTCTGAGCCGGCTGGAAGGCGATGTCGATGCGCCGCTGACCATTCTCGTCGCGACCTCGGGTGACACCGGCGGTGCAGTCGCGGCCGCATTTGACCAGCGACCCGGAATGCGCGTTGCCGTACTGTTCCCGGATGGCAGGGTTTCGAAACGTCAGGAACATCAGTTGTGCTGTTGGAGTGACAATGTCATATCACTCAAAGTGCAGGGCGCGTTTGATGACTGCCAGGCGCTGGTGAAAGCCGCGATGGCCGATCCGAAGCTATCGTCTACCCATCGTTTCAGTTCGGCGAACAGCATTAATATCGGTCGGCTGTTGCCGCAAAGTACCTACTACGCAGATGCGAGCCTGCGACATTTTCGACGCACAGGGAACAAACCGGGTTTCATCATCCCGACTGGCAACCTCGGCAACGGTTTCGCCTGTGTTATGGCTCGTGCGATGGGGCTGCCCATCGGACCTATTGTTCTAGCAACCAATTCGAACAGAACGATTGCCGATTATTTTGAAACCAACGAGTGGGCACCGCGCGAGAGTCTGCAAACGCTGGCGTCTGCAATGGATGTTGGCAACCCGAGCAATATGGAGCGCCTGCGTGAATGGGGTGGTGATGCGAAGGACTTGCGCGCGCAACTGGCGGTTACCTCAGTAAGTGACGAGCAGATCAAGGCGGCGATCAAGCAGGACTTTACCGAATTCGGGTTTGCGACCTGTCCGCATACGGCGACGGCGACTCATGCCTGGCGCCAGCTGGACCCGGAGGTGCGGCAACAGGACTGGATTCTGGTCGCCACTGCACATCCGGCAAAATTCGAGACCATCGTCGAGCCGCTTATCGGCGAGCCAGTGCCGTTGCCGGCCGGGCTCGCGGACATACTTTCGCGCCCGGCATCGGCAATTTCGATACAACCCGATCTCACGTCGCTTGCCGCTGCTCTGACGGACAACTAGGATTAGTCAAATCTATGTCCGACCTAATTGAAACCCAGACCTATCCCTGGTTGTTGCCACTGGCCGCTGTTGCGGCGCTGCTTCTTGTCTGGCTGCTTTATCGGGTGCTTTCACGTCAGGGGGGAAGTCTTGATCGAGCAATCGCCGAAATCAGTTTCGATCGCATTGAAGGCCTGGTAATACCGAAAGCAGACGAAGGCGAAATTCTGATCGACTACCTGTTGTTGACGACGCAGGGACTGTTGATACTTGAAGTCAAAGACGTGCAAGGCATTGTGTTTGGCGGCGACAAGATGCAGGACTGGACGGTCATAAACAAGGAACGTCGTTATACGTTTTCGAATCCGCAACCGGCACTTTATGATCGAATCGCAGCCGTTCGGCAAATCGTTCGGCAGGTACCGGTGGCCGGCCGCATCCTGTTTCTTGACGGTGCTGAATTCACCAAGGGTGTTCCGGCCCTGGTTTGTGATCTCAACGAACTGATCAATGAATTTGGCGAGCCAGACAAAAACGCCGCGAAATTCAAGATCGAGGCGTTCAAGCCGCACTGGGAACTGATCCGAAAGGGTGCCTTGAATATCAGCACGCTTTAAGCCCATGCCGACAATTCAGGCGATATTGGCTGATATTACGACACTGGATGTCGATGCGATTGTGAACGCAGCCAACGAATCACTTCTCGGCGGTGGCGGCGTGGATGGTGCGATCCATCGGGCCGCCGGCCCGCGACTGCTCGACGCGTGTCGGGCCCTGGGCGGATGCAAACCCGGGCAGGCAAAGATTACGCCGGGTTTCGATCTTCGGGCGAGGCATGTCATAGCAACAGTCGGACCGGTCTGGCGTGGTGGTGACCGCGGTGAGGCGGAAGTGTTGCGATCATGCTATTTGCAATGCATCGAACTCGCAGAGGCGAACGGGATTGCATCGATTGCATTTCCGGCGATCAGCACCGGTGTCTATGGATTCCCCAAGAAACAGGCCGCCGAAATTGCCATTCAAACGGTGTCGCATGCCGTGGAGGGTACAGCCGTGATCGCTGAGGTGGTTTTTTGTTGCTTTTCACAGCCCGACCTTGACCAGTACCGATCAATACTAATGCAGCCCTAGTTCTCGGGCAGATCGAAAAACCGTCTCGCGTTGGCTGTCGTAATCGCCGCAACGTGTTCGATGGACTGGTTGCGCGCTTTGGCAACCACTCGAGCGACTTCGGGAAGATACATCGGCTCGTTTCGTCGAGACTTAGGTTTCGGACGAATGGTCCTTGGCAGGAGATACGGCGCGTCGGTTTCAATCAATAGTCGATCATCCGGAATTAGACCTACAATGTCGTACAGATGCTTGCCGCGCCGTTCATCGCAGATCCAGCCGGTGATACCGATATAGAGCCCCATCGCCAGGTACTCTCGCAAGGACTCGCCTTCGCCGGTAAAGCAATGCGCAACAGCGCGCGAGATGCCAGGCAGGCGCGGTTCGAGCACTTCGACAAAGTCGTCGTGGGCGTCGCGTTGATGCAGGAACACCGGCTTTTCGCATTCGGCAGCGATATCGAGCTGTCGTTTGAATGCGTCCAGTTGCGCTTCGCGTGGCGAGAAATTCCGAAAGTAGTCCAGGCCGCATTCGCCAACAGCAACGACCCGCGGGTCGTCGACGAGGCGGCGAATCGTGGCATCGCTTTCGTCGCTGTAGTCTGCAGCATGGTGAGGATGTACGCCGGCTGTCGAAAAAAGTGCACCACCGGATTCGCGCGCAAGACTTAAAGCCCTTGCATTGCTGTCGTCGCTGCTGCCGGTGACAATCATTGTGTTGACGCCAGCATCGGCGGCGCGCTGCATCATTTCGGCGCGGTCCTCATCAAAGCTGTCGTGTGCGATATTCGCGCCGATATCAATTAACTGAATGCCCATTGCCTAATATTGTCCCCATCGAAATATCTTTGCCCCGATAGCGAGGAACAGTGCGCTGAGGGCCGTCAGTGCGAGCAGGCTGGGCGCGATATCGCTGAGCGTTGCGCCGTCCAGCATAACGGCTCGCGCGGAATTCAGTACGTGCGTCAGCGGAAATACATTGGCCGCTTTTTGTACGATTTCCGGTGCGCCTTCCAGCGAGAACCAGACGCCGGACAACATCATCATTGGCCAGTTGATCAGGTTCAGCAATCCGCCGGCCAGTTCCTCGCTGGTCACCCTGGCAGAGACGAGGAGGCCAAGCGACACCAGCGATATTGCGCCGACCAATGCGACCAGGAACAAGGTGAAATAACTGCCATCCATGCGCGTACCGAGCATCAAGTGGGTACCGGTGTAGATAAAACCAGTGATCAGCATGATCAAAACCAGGCGTGACGCAACTTGTGCGGCGATGAATTCGAATGACGACAATGGCGTTGCCCGCAATCGTTTCAGAAAGCCGTTCTTGCGATAGCGCACCACGACATAGCCAACCCCAAACAGGCAGCTGAACATCATGTTCATGCCAAGAATGCCCGGTAGCAGCCAGTCTGCGTAGCTGACCGCAGCACCCGACACCTGCTGCTTGTCGACGGCTCGACTTACCTTTTTCGCGCCTACCATGCCCTGCCGCCCCTCACCCGCAAGACCGACGGGCTGCCGATCGGCTCGGTGATCGGCTTTACCGGCATGCTGTTCAAGCTGATGGAAGACCTGCGCGGCGACGACACGCCGACCCATATGGCGGTGATCTTCGATCATTCGGGCAAGACCTTCCGCGACCAGATCTACGACAAGTACAAGGCACAGCGGCCGCCGGCGCCCGACGACCTGATCCCGCAATTCCCGCTGACCCGCTCCGCCGCCAAGGCGTATTCGATCCCCTCGATCGAGATGGAGGGCTGGGAGGCCGACGACATCATCGCCACCTATGCGCGGCTGGCGCTGGAAGCGGGCGGCAAGGTGACGATCGTGTCGTCCGA
>JAUHYO010000136.1 GCA_030426325.1 Gammaproteobacteria bacterium
TTTCCATCGTTGTTGGCGATCGCGACGAGCGCTGGCACCAGCAGCAGGACTGCGACGGCTGCCGTCTGGACATTCAGTTCGAAATCACCGTGCCACCGGCATCGATCATTGACGTCAGCACAGTCATGGACGGACACGTCAAGGTGGAAGGTGTCACCGGCATCGTGACCGCCGCCAATGTGAACGGTTCTGTCCTCGTTGACGACATTGAGGATTGCGAATCAATTAAGAGCGTCAACGGCAAGGTTGACGTCAGCTTTTCTCGAAGTCCCGCCCAGGCCTGCACGATCGGCACGGTGAACGGCGACATTACGCTCGGCCTGCCGCCGGGAACCGGGCTCGATCTCGCGCTGGACCTGTTCAACGGAGAAGCCATATCCGAGTTGCCGGCCGGCCCGATGAACCTGCCGGCCACCGTCGAGCACCGCATCGAGAATGGCCGTAATCGCTATCACATTGAAAAACTCAGCGGCCTTCGCCTCGGCGACGGCGGTCCCACTTACTCGATCTCGTCGATCAATGGCGATGTTCGAATCAAAAAATACTGGTAACGGAGTAATTTATGAGAATTCCCACACATCGAATCGCTGCTCGGCTGACACTGCTTGTCGCGTTGCTTCTCGGGCTCACACCAGCCGTGGCGCAGACAGCACCGCAGGTCATCAACATCCCGCTTTCACGGCCGGGCGAACCCATGTCCCTGGAGATGAGCATCATATCCGCGCACATCGAAATCGTCGGTGAAGATCGCGACGATGCGACTTTCGAAGTCACCGTCGCCAATAGCGGTCGAAAAATCGTTACGCCATCCGGCACGAAGGAACTCGCAAATGCCGGCTATTCCCTGGAAGTCGATGAGGAAGACAACGAGATTTCTTTTGACACGGACTGGCGCAACAATCATGTCAAGGTTGTCGCCCGTATTCCGAAACGCGCGGACCTCGATATCAGCACCCACAACGACGGCGTGATCATTGTCCGCAATATCACCGGAAATCTTGAACTCAGCAACACCAACGGGCCAATAACCGCGTCCGGCATCTCCGGGTCCGTGATCGCCGAAAGCGTCAACGACACGATTGACCTTGGCTTCGTTACGATCGATGAAGTCAACCCATCATCACTCGAGTCGATCAACGGTGACCTGAACCTGCGCCTGCCCGCCAGTGCGCGCGCGCAGATTCACCTGGATACATCACGCGGCGAGATTATTTCCGATTTCGAAGTGGAGGTGCTGCCGAGCACACCCAAGGTCGAACGCAATGAAGACCATGGCGGCGTCGAAGTACGTGTCGAAAGCGTCATTATCGCGAATATCAACGGTGGTGGCGCGACGTTCCGTATGAAGACAATGAACGGCAATATCAACATTCTTAAAGCAAAGTAGCTCCGCTATACTCACGGGAGTTTGCCTCAATCAAGAAAGCGACTCCCGGATGAAATCGAAAATACCTTACGGCACAGGCGATGCGTCATTCCGCGCCGCTGGCGGTCAATCCGGCATCTTCAGGCTGGTTAACGATTTCTTCGATCGTATGGAACGTGATCCGCGCTTCGAGACGATCTGGAAAATGCACCCGGAAAACAATGAGGAATCGCGCGACAAGCTCGCGCGATTCCTCTGCGGATGGCTCGGCGGGCCCAAACTCTACACTGAGAAATACGGGTCCATCGGCATTCCTCGCGTGCACGCTCACCTCAAAATCGCGACACCCGAGCGCGACCAGTGGCTGACTTGCATGTCGGAGTCTGTCGCGGAACAGCCTTTTGACGCGGACTTTAAAACCTACCTGATGGAACAGCTATATGTGCCGGCCGAGGCCGTCCGGCGTCGCACTGAAGCCCAAAAGTGATACTCTGGCGCAATCGCCCGAAACCTTCCAAGAAAGGGAAAGAATAATGAAAAAACTCGCCATCCTGATCTCTCTTGCTGTGATGTCGCCCGCTGCATTCGCCGACGAAGATGCGCCTGCGAAGGTCCCTGAAGCCAAGACCTGGGTTACGGATCAAACAGCAAAAGTCGGCGGCAAGAACGTCGCGTACACAGTCACGGCTGGCACGATGCTGATGAAAAATGACAAGGACGAGCCGACCGCACTGTTTGGCTACACCGCCTATGTTGCCAAGGGCGGCAACAAGACGGAGCGCCCAATCATGTTTGCCTACAACGGCGGACCCGGTTCGGCCTCGATCTGGCTGCACATGGGTGTCCTCGGACCACAACGCGCGCTTGTTGAAGACGCGGGCTGGTCCGACAACGGGCCCTACCGGCGCGTAAACAATGAATACAGCATCATCGACGAAGTGGACCTGGTGATGATCGATCCTGTTGGCACGGGGTTCTCGAAGCCGGTTGGTGTTGGCAAGGGAGAAGACTTCTGGGGCGTCGACCAGGACATCAAGTCGGTCTCCGAATTCATTGTGCAGTACCTGACCGAAAACAAGCGCTGGGCATCACCCAAATACATTCTCGGTGAAAGTTATGGTGGCATTCGTTCCGGCGGCGTTGCCTACTACCTGCTGACCAATCACATGGTGGCACTGGACGGTGTCATTCTTGTATCGCCGTTTATGGAGTTCGCGACCGGGTTTGCCGGTATGGGCATCGACCTGCCACACGTCATGTTCCTGCCGACGTTTGCGTCGACCGCGAATTATCATGGTGCGCTGTCTGAAAAACGTGACGACCTGCCTGCATTCATGGAGGAAGTCGCGAACTTCGCATTGAACGAATATGCGCCGGCTCTGCTAAAAGGCAGCCGGCTCACCGGCGAGGAACGTGCCTACGTGCTGGAACGGCTTTCGCACTACACGGGCCTGTCGGAAGACTACTGGGACCGCGCCGACCTGAGGATCAACGAAGGCCAGTTCAATAAAGAGCTCGCGAGGGCTACCGGAACGACGATCGGGCGCATCGATTCACGATTCAGCGGTCACATGATCAATCGTCTTGGCGAGTCGATGAGCTATGATCCGATGTCCAGTTCGATCGGGCCGGGTTACCTCGCAGCATTCATGGACTACTACCAGAATGACCTTGGTGTTGAAGACGTTGGCAACTACACCGTGTTCGGCAATCTGTTCCTGCAATGGGACTGGAGTCACGCACAGCCGGATTTACAGGGGTTTAAATTGCCTATGCCAAATACATCGGTCGATCTCGCCATGACCATGCAACAAAACCCGTCGATGCGCGTTCTTGTACAACAAGGTTATTACGATCTCGCGACCCCACACCTGGCGACCGAATACTACGTTGATCACCTGAAAATCCCGGACGAACTCCGCAAGAATATCAGCATCGAGTATTACGAGGCCGGACACATGATGTACGTGCACCAGCCGTCGCTGGTGAAGTACAAAAAAGACCTAGCGGAGTTTATTCGTAGCGAAGGTGGCAATTGACGAACACCGAAGAGCTAGCGGCCCAGAATAAGTCGCCCGCCGTTAGCCTGTAGATTGGTGCCCAGCTCGGCGCTTCGCTGACGCAAGCGCTCGAGAATATGAGCCCCATTGTCGCCACTCGCGATTCTTGGCCTGCCTCGGGTTTCAAGATGATGCTCTGCATCATCGCCGATCTCGTTCAGCGCGACTGGCACAGCAGTCAGCTCCTTGAGCCCGTCAACGTCGAAGTCGAGGTGCACGATTGCGCTTTGCCATACCTCGGGCAGGTAGTAGCCCGGCTCGGTATGTGAGTGAAAAACGAGGCTACCGAGCCCATACATCAGTGGCTTGCCATGAAACATCTCGATACCGTGCAACAGCGGCGCACCGTGACTGACGAAAACATCGGCACCGGCTACGGCACAGTCCTTCGCAAAATCTCTCACCCACTTGCGGGTGACTGTCATGTCTCCGCGCCACTGGTGGTTGTGCAGGTAGGCAATGACGTAATCGGATTCAGTCGCCGCTTTTTCGATTGAGCTTACAACCCTGTCGTGATCGTCCGGGTTGACGACGTCACCGTCCGACAAACGGACTTCATTGACGCCGGGGCGATTCTCGGTGGCTGCACCTCCCTCCACAATTTTGCCGCTCGCCATGGAAACGAGTGCAACCCTCGCGGCCCCGCTCCATATGCCGGCGGCACTGGCCTCGTCGAGGTTGGCTCCAGTACCGGCGTGCGCGAATCCGGCCTCTGCCACCGCATCGCGAGTCGCCAGTATACCGGCCGTACCAATATCCCAGGCGTGATTATTGCTGAGGGCAAGAAGGTCAAAGCCCATACCGCGGAGACAGTCCAGTACTACCGGCGATGTCGCATGCAGGAAACTGTTGTTGCGCGTCGGTGCACCCGACTTCGGCGTTTGAATCGCAACTTCGAGGTCAGTAAATGCCAGGTCGCCGCGTTGAATCTCAGCGACGACTTCGGCAAATCCGTCATACGGCCTGCCACACAGCGGATGTTTCATCAGCGCCTGACCGGTCAACGTCATACCTAGCGGCGGCCGGCTCAACACCGACCCTTTTTGCGCGGCAAAGCCCGCCTGCGCGAAAAGTGGCAGCGATGCGATGGTTCGCAATACGTCACGGCGACTAACAGGCATTGGCAGCTCCTTCATCCTGCGCGATTGGCAACCTGATCTGAGACTGATACTCCGCGCAGCACCAGACGCGATTCTCCGCAACCACGGCCTGGCTCGCGTAGCCAACGGGTGCCGCTGTGTTCGGATTAATATCGAAGTGAGGATAATTACTGCTGGAGACATCAATTCGCAATCGGTGTCCTTTTTGAAACAGATTGCTCGTCGCAAACGGCTCAATCAGGATCCGGTAAATCTCGCCGGCATTCGCAAAGGTTTCGCGGTCCCACCCCTCACGGTAGCGCAGGCGAAATATCCCATCGGTAATGTTCATCGCATAGCCCTCCGGGTAATCGTCACTCGGCGGATACCAGTCAATGAGCTTGACGGTAAAGTCCGTGTCCGGGCAATCCGTCGACACCCACAGTTCAACTTGTGGCACACCGGTTACAACCAGGTCTTCCGCAAGCTCCGGCGTCGCGAAAACCAGTACATCCTGCCTGTCTGCCAGCGGGCCCTCGGCGGAGTCGACTTTGTACCGGAAAAGATCCGGATGGCTGCGCTGGTCAAATGCGCCGCCCTGCATAACGGGCTGTCCGGATGTCAGTGCGCCACCGATCGTAGGGACCGGGTCGCCGGGGTCAAAGCGGTACTCAAGGAACATGGCGTCGTCCCCACCTGGCCGGCCTGTCAGACGGCCACTCGCATCGAGAAAGAACGTATTCATGACGACGTTTTGTGGCGGCCATTGCTCCGACCGGCGCCACCGGCCACCGTGCTGCATTCGACCGGACGCCAGGCGCCGGCCATCGCCGCCGCCCATTTGAAAATAGGTCACGCTCGCGAATGTACTATCGCTCTCGTCAGCAGAAGCGCGCAGAAAACGATTGAACCAGTTCAGGCGCAGCTGCAAATAATCTGCCGCAACATTACCGTCCATGACGGCATCCGGGCCGAAGTCGACATCGCCAGCATAGCTAACCGACCGGTCACCATGCGTCCACGGGCCCATCAGCAATGTAACCGGCGATTTCTTTCGCCGGGCGAGTTCGACAAAATTTCCGGTGCAGCTTCCAACGTATGGGTCGTACCAACTGCCAACGATTGCAGTCGGTACGTCGGGAAAGCGATCGTAATAGCCTTCCGCGTACAAGCCCGGCTGTCGCCAGTAGTCAGTAAAGGTCCCCGCGCGCCATTGCTCGAACAGGTAGGCCTCGTACTCCGGCGCCGCACTTAGTGGCGAATGGCCCGGCTCCCAGGGCATGCTACGGAACCAGTCGACGATATCGGTCTGGCGCAGGGCCTCGGCACGCACCGGATCGGCCAGGGTCGCCGGACTCAGCAGTGCGTGTTTGTAAGCCCAGGTCGCCTGCTTTAGCTCAAACGCACCGCCGCGACGAATCCCGCCTTGAAACGCATTTGCAAAACCACCTGAATCCATGAACATGCAGGCAAGACCCGGTGGATTCAGGCTGGCAAGCGCACACTGCGTGTGCGCACCGTAGGACACGCCCATGGTGCCAACCGTTCCGTCACACCAGTCCTGCTCAACGAGCCAGGCCATGGTATCGAATCCATCTTCCGCCTCGTTCACGTACTTGGTGAAACGGCCCTCCGAGGCATACCGTCCGCGACAATCCTGCATCACGACGACAAAGCCTTCTCGTGCAAAGAAAGCGGCCACTTCCGGACGCACGGCGGCTTCCTGTTGTTCACTGCTTCGCTCGGAGCGGTTGACTCGCTGTTTGCCGTAAGGTGTTCGCTCCATGATGACCGGCAACGGGCGGTCAACAACCCGGCCATCAGTCATCGGTCGATACACGTCGGTCGCAAGATGAACGCCATCACGCATGGGTACCATCAGATCCTGGTCCACCGTGAATTCAGCACTCAAATCCTGGCTCGACGTCGACACGGTCAGAACCCGATCTTTACAGCGACAAAGAGCAGCACGAGCGCCGTCGCGATACAAACCAGCCAAAGCGAGAACACGAACTTCGCCCATTCAACCCAGCCGACCTTGGCGGTCGCCAGGTAGGCCAGCAGCGTGCCGGACGTCGGCGTCAGGATATTCGTGATGCCGTTGCCGAACAGGAACGTCAGCACTGTCGTCTGCGGCTGAACGCCGGAAAGCTGACCGAGGGGCCCCAGAATCGGCATGCTGATCGCCGCCTGGCCCGAGGTCGATGGTATGACGAAGTCGATGAGCAACTGCGAAGCGAACATCCCGACCGCCGAACCGAAAGGTCCATGATCATCCGCCAGACGCGTTAATCCGTGCACGATCGAATCAAGCACCTGGCCGTGCTCCAGTGTGATGGCCACAGCCGACGCGACACCGATCAGCATGCTTGCCATCAGCACTTTTTTCATGCCCTCGACGAAGGCCGACGCTGCTTCGCTGGCGCCGATACCGCCGACGATCGCAAGCGCGATGCTCAGTGCAATGTAGTACGCCGACAGCTCGTGGTGCTGCCAGTGCCAGCGGTTCGATCCGAAAACCAGGAATGCAACACCGGCAGCGACGGTCAGCAACACGAGTGTGTGCCGCGTTGACAGTGCGCTTGCGTGGAACTCGGGAGTCACATTCGAGCTCGTGCTTTCCTGCCGGACCTTCAAAAGTACAAACGCGATGCCTATCGCCAGGAAAACGAAGTAACAAACCAGTCGAAAACCCGCTCCACTGAAAATCTGCAGCCCGACAAGCGGCTGAGCGATCGTCAATGGAACCGGATTGCTGACGGAGGCGATATAACCTGCCTTCACGGCGACTGTGACAATCGCGAGCCCGACCAGGTTCGACATGCCCAGTCGATTCGCCATCATGACCATCAGCGGAATGATCAGCAGGTATTCAGAGGCGAGCCCCAAGAACGTGCTGCCCGCCGAAAAGACGAGCATCAGGATGGGCACAAGTATGTAGAGATTGCCGCTAACGCTCGACAGCAACTTTTCAAGCCCGGCATCAATCGCACCGGAATGCGTCATGACGCCAAACATGCCGCCGATAATAAGCACCATGAAAATCAGGCCAGCCATTCGCTGCAGGCCCTCTGGAATACTCAGGACTGCACCGATCGCACTCACCGGCCGGGCAGTCCCATCCCCGCTTTCCGCCTCCAGGCGAAACAAATTCATCAACGAACGATCTTTGTCCATCGTTTCGTAGCTGCCTGGAATCACCAGTGTGCCGTCCCGCTCGTACTGGCCGGAGTCGAGCACATAGGTCAGCGCGGTGGCCAGCGCGAGGATGCCCAGGAGGACAATGACAGGGTGAACTTTTTTGATATCGACTTTGCTGGTCACGGTATTTCTCAGTTCCTTTTTGTCGGCACAGTATCGCCCAGGTGTTCAGCCAACCAGTCCGATATTTCGGCCGCCTGGTGCAACACCGACTCGCGTGCCAGGTAGGAATGCCCTTCGAGTGGCAGCATGACGAGCCGGGCGTCTTTACCCAGTCCTTTTAATGCAGCGAACAGGCGCTCGCTTTGCAGGGGGTGTGTGCCGGAATTTTCGTCGTCTGCACCGTGGATCAGTAGCAGCGGCTCATTGATCTTGTCAGCCTGCATGAACGGCGACATCCGCCGGTACAGATCGGGTGCCTCCCAAACGGTTCGCTCCTCGCGC
>JAUHYO010000137.1 GCA_030426325.1 Gammaproteobacteria bacterium
CTCAAGATGAAGCGCAGAATCGCCCGCAGAAGGCTTTGATGGTGCTCCTTGAAGTGTCTTTCAAGGATGCAAATTCAATAGCTACGATGCGGGCGAGCTTTATGCGGAAAAGTTGTATCTTCGGCTAGTGTAGGGAATTAAGAATCTCCATGGCAAGAGTCTCTAAAGCCAGTTCCACCGAAACCCGTGTGTCCTCGCAAGTGCACCGGGCGCTGCGCGAGGGTGCGCTTTACGTCTTCGGCGCGCTGGGACTGATTCTCTGGTTTGCGCTTTTCACCTACAACTCCGGGGATCCCGGGCCCTTCCAGACAACAACCAGTGATGTCGTGCGTAACGGTATTGGGCGCGTCGGTGCCTGGATTGCCGATTTACTGTTCACGGGTTTCGGCCGTCCGGCCTATTTGTTCACCATCATGGTCTTTTTCCTTGGCTGGATGCTTTACCGTGAACAGAAAACCCAGATTAAGCTCACCAGGCTCGATTTCGGGCTGAGGTTTGCCGGTTTCCTCGCAACCTTGGCGACCAGTTGCGCACTGGCGACACTGCATTTCTCGCCGGCGGGATTTAACGAGACGGCCGGCGGCATCATCGGCCAGGCCCTCGGAGACTGGCTGGCGGGCCTGATGAAGCTGCTTGGCGCCAGCGTGCTGCTGTTCTGCCTGTGGGTTGCGTCCGTTTCACTCTTCCTCGGCATTTCGTGGATCAGCGTTATGGACCGCATCGGTCGCTGGTCGTTGCTCGCATTCGAAAAAGCGCAGGTGAAGATCGACGAGTTTCGTGATCGTGCCGAAGGCCGTCGCAGTGCGGCCGCGCGGCAGGACATTGTCAACGTTGAAAAGAAGCTCAAGGCGAATCGTGAAAAACCCCGCATCGAGCCGGTGATGTCTGTACTTGAGCCGAGCGAACGCGCGGAGAAAGAACGCCAGGTGCCATTGTTCGAACCGCCGGCCGCCGGCGAGCTGCCGCCGTTGTCCTTGCTTGACGATCCGCCGGAGCAAAAAGCGGGCTATTCGACCGAATCGCTGGAGGCAATGTCACGCCTGGTAGAGTTGAAACTCAAGGACTTCGGCATCGACGTGGAGGTCAAGTCCGTTTCCCCGGGCCCGGTCATCACGCGTTTCGAGCTCGACCCCGCTCCCGGCGTCAAGGTCAGTCAAATTGCCAACCTCGCAAAAGACCTGGCGCGCTCTCTGTCCGTGGTCAGCGTACGCATCGTCGAGGTGATACCTGGCAAGTCCTTTGTCGGACTAGAGATTCCAAATGAAAACCGGCAACTCGTCACACTTGGTGAAATTCTCAAGTCACGTGCGTACGACGATCTCGCATCACCCATCACGCTTGCGCTTGGCAAGGATATTGGCGGTCATTCGGTTGTTGCTGATCTCGCGCGAATGCCGCACCTGCTGATTGCCGGTACGACCGGTGCAGGCAAGTCGGTCGGTATCAATGCGATGGTCCTTAGTATTCTGTACAAAACGCAACCCGAGCACGTGCGCCTGATCATGATCGATCCGAAAATGCTCGAGTTGTCGGTTTACGAAGGTATCCCGCACCTGCTTGCCCCGGTTGTTACCGACATGAAGGAGGCGGCGAATTCGTTGCGCTGGTGCGTTGCTGAAATGGATCGGCGATACCGTCTGATGTCGGCGCTCGGTGTGCGAAATATTGGGGGTTACAACCGAAAGGTCCGTGATGCCATCGCGGCCGGAAAGCCGTTGAAGGACCCGATATTCAAACCGCCGGAATTATTCGACGCCGACAAGCCGATCGAGCACCCAACGCTTACGCCGTTGCCGTTTATCGTCGTGATCATCGATGAGCTGGCTGACATGATGATGATCGTCGGCAAGAAGGTCGAAGAGCTGATTGCCCGGCTTGCGCAAAAAGCGCGTGCGTCAGGCATACATATGATTCTCGCGACACAGCGTCCATCGGTCGATGTCATTACGGGTCTGATCAAAGCCAATGTACCCACGCGAATTGCCTTCCAGGTGTCGGCCAAAGTTGATTCACGCACCATTCTCGACCAGATGGGCGCAGAAAACCTTCTGGGGCATGGTGACATGCTGTATCTGCCGCCCGGAACCTCGTTGCCAATCCGCGTGCATGGCGCGTTTGTCTCGGACAACGAAGTGCATGCCGTCGTACGGCATTTGAAAAAAAGCGGTGCGCCGCGATATATCGATGAAATTCTGGAAGGTCCGTCGAGTCCAACACCGGGATTGACCGGAATTGACAAGCCGGGCGATACCGGCGATGCCGAACAAGACCCGCTGTATGATCAGGCGGTGCAGGTCGTGCTCGAAACCCGGAAGGCCTCAATTTCCGGTGTCCAGCGACGGCTCAAGATTGGCTACAACCGGGCAGCGAGAATGGTCGAATCGATGGAGGAGGCTGGCATGGTCGGTCCGTTGCAGTCGAATGGGTCTCGGGAAATATTGGTACCGAATGCGGCAAAAGATGAATAAATCAAACACGCTATGCCTGGCAACATTGTTGCTGATTGTGGTGCAGGCCAAGGCAGACTCCGCTGCGGATGAACTTGGACAGCGCCTGATCAACGACTTCGTAAACAATGTCATTACGCTGGAAGGCGACTTCGAGCAATCGCTAATCGATGCCGAAGGCACCGTTATCGATCGAAGTAGCGGCACGTTGGAAATCGAACGGCCGAGGCGGTTTCGCTGGTCCTACTCGGATCCCTACGAGCAATGGCTGGTTGCGGACGGGGTCAATATCTGGAGTTACGACCTTGATCTGGAGCAGGTGACGGTCAAGCCCCAGGCCGAAGTGCTTGCCAATACGCCAGCACTGTTGCTCGGAGGATCGGATCAGGCGCTCGAACAGTTTGATTACGGTGGCACGACCGTGGAGAAAGTTACGACCTGGGTGCGACTCGAACCAAAAGACAAGAGCAGCGGCTTTAACCGGGTCGAACTCGGATTTATTAACGAGCAGCTGCGGCGCATGATTTTTTACGACAATCTTGAACAGACCACGCTGATTGCACTCGATGAGGTCCGGATAAACGAGCCGATCGATGACGAACGGTTCCACTTTGCTGTGCCGCCGGGTGTTGATCTCGTTGGGACACCCGTGGTGGCCGAAGCCAAGATACCCTGATGCTGCCTCTTCGCTTCGTAAGGCGCTGGCAACTGGCCAGTCTCTTGATACTGATCTTGGTGATGATTGCCGCCCTGATGCCGGCCGTCTGGTTTTGGGATGACCGTGTCAAGGGAATTGCCTGGTTTCAGTCGGTCGACAAGTGGTTGCATGGCATCACGTTTCTTGTGCTGACGGTCTGGTTCGCCGGTTTGTATCGGGTGCAGTCGTATTGGCGCATTGCACTTGGGCTGTTGGTTTTCGGCCTGTTTATCGAGTTGTGCCAGCGAATGGTGACTTATCGCAGCGCCGACTGGTTTGACGTTGGCGCGGACGCCGCTGGCATTATCGTGGGCCTCGCCATCTCCCTGGCCGGCGTCGGTGGGTGGAGTCAACGGCTGGAAGCACGGTTGGTCGGCGACCGGAGCTGATTTTGGCTGACCTGTTTGCCACAGAGTCTGATCTCGGAAGCCCGCTGGCGGACCGGATGCGACCAGCCAACCTGTCCGAGTTTTACGGGCAGCGTCACTTGTTGGCCGACGGCAAGCCCTTGCAGCGTGCAATTGCACAGGGACGGGCGCACTCGATGGTGTTCTGGGGTCCACCCGGCACCGGCAAGACAACGCTGGCGCGAATGATTGCATCGACGACCGATTCGCATTTCATCGCGCTGTCGGCAGTGATGGCGGGCGTCAAGGATATTCGCGCCAGTGTTGCCGAAGCCGAGCAACATCGACAGATGCGAAATCGTGGGACCGTCTTGTTCCTGGATGAAGTGCATCGATTCAACAAGTCGCAACAGGACGCTTTTCTTCCCTTTGTCGAAAACGGAACGCTGACCTTTATCGGCGCGACGACAGAGAATCCTTCTTTCGAACTGAACAACGCTTTGCTCTCTCGCGCGCGTGTCTACGTGCTAAGGATGCTTGAGCCGGCCGAGCTCGTTGAGATTCTGAATCGCGCCCTGTCGGACTCGACTCGAGGGCTTGCCGGCCGCTACGCGATCAGCCATGAATCCATATTGGTGCTCGCAAGCGCCGCCGATGGTGACGCGCGGCGGGCATTGAATCTACTCGAACTCGCGGCTGACCTGGCCGATGACGGCGATATTAGCGATGAGATTGTCAAAGAAGTGGCGTCGGGCAATCGACGCAGATTCGACAAACAGGGTGAGTATTTTTACGACCAGATATCTGCGTTGCACAAGTCGATTCGGGGCACAGATCCGGATGCCTCCCTGTACTGGCTTATGCGCATGCTCGATGGCGGTTGCGACCCGCTCTATATTGCACGTCGCCTGATTCGCGTTGCATCGGAGGACATTGGCAATGCCGATCCGCGCGCCTTGCAGATCACCCTCAACGCGTGGGAGACGCAGGAGCGTCTCGGAAGCCCGGAAGGCGAGTTGGCGATTGCCCAGGCCGTGGTCTACCTTGCCTGCGCGGCCAAGAGCAATGCGGTCTATGTAGCCACCAAAGCGGCGCTGAAAGACGCACAGGAACTGGGTTCGCTCGAAGTCCCGATGCACCTGCGCAATGCGCCAACAAGTCTGATGAAGGACCTGGGCTACGGTGACCAGTATCGTTACGCTCATGACGAGGAGGCTGCGTTTGCCGCCGGCGAGAAGTACTTTCCCGACGACATGAACCCGGCGAAGTATTATCATCCCGTGCCTCGCGGTCTTGAGATACGGATTCGCGAAAAGCTCGACGAAATAGCAAAACTCAATAAACAAACTGAATCCAGAAAGCCAAAATGATTGATCCGAAATTACTCCGCCAGTCCACTACGGAAGTCGCCGCGAACCTGGCCCGCCGTGGCTATGTTTTTGATGCCGCCGCCTACCTCGCGCTGGACGAAAAGCGCAAGACCTTGCAGGTCGAAACGCAGAGACTCCAGAGTGAACGAAACGCCAGCGCCAAGTCGATCGGTATGGCAAAGGCCAAGGGCGAAGACATTGGTCCCCTGTTGGCGGCTGTCGAGAACCTGGGATCGGAACTGGCCAAGAGCGAAGCGGCGCTGCAGGACGTGCAGGACCAACTGGTGGACATCGAGCTCGACTTGCCGAACCTCCTTGATGCCAGTGTCCCGGACGGAAAGGACGAAAATGACAACGTCGAATTAAGACGCTGGGGCAAGGAAACCGAGTTCAGTTTCAAGGTTCGGGACCACATTGAGATTGGTGAAAGCCTGGGCATGCTCGACTTCGATGCGGCGAGCAAGATCTCCGGTTCGCGTTTTCTCGTCATGACGGGTGCGCTGGCGCGGCTGCAGCGTGCCCTGATCCAGTTCATGCTGGATACGCATACGATCGAGCATGGCTATACCGAGACCTACGTACCTTACCTCGTTCACGGGCACGCGCTGGTCGGCACGGGACAGCTGCCCAAATTCGAAGAGGATTTGTTCAAGACGGACGGCGAAACCCCGTTTTACCTGATTCCTACAGCCGAGGTTCCGGTGACCAACCTGGTCCGCGACACGATGTTGGAAGCCGACCAGTTGCCGCAGCACTACACCGCTCATACACCGTGTTTCCGATCGGAGGCCGGTTCCTACGGCAGGGATACACGCGGTATGGTTCGCCAGCATCAGTTCGAGAAAGTCGAGCTGGTGCATTTCGTCGCTGCCGACGAGTCAATGGAAGCACTTGAGGCCCTGACCGGACACGCCGAAGCCATCTTGCAAAAACTCGAGTTGCCTTACCGGGTGGTCGCACTGTGTGCCGGGGATGTCGGTTTCGGTGCCGCAAAAACCTACGATCTCGAAGTCTGGCTGCCAGGTCAGGGCAAGTACCGCGAGATATCCTCGTGCAGCAACTACAACGACTTTCAGGCGCGTCGCATGAAAGCGCGTCGTCGTAACCCCGACTCGGGAAAACCCGAACTCATCCATACATTGAATGGCTCAGGTGTTGCGGCGGGCAGGGCGTTGATTGCGGTGATTGAGAACTACCAGAACGAAGACGGCAGCATACGCATCCCTTCGGTTCTGCAGCCTTACATGGCCGGCGCCGAGCTTATTGCCAAACCATAAAAAAAGGTCGAAGCCCCGAAGGACTTCGACCTTTCCGGATGCGATGCTTTAATCGCGGCTCATAAACAGACGCAGCACATACCAGAACATCAGCGCGATCGATGCGAACAGTGCCATCGCTGCGGCAACGTACCGATCCTGCGGATAGTGGTTCATGATATTCGATGTGTCATACAGTACAGCGGCGCCCGCAAATCCAATCATTGCGACCGAGAACCAGGTGCCGAGCTGAAAGCCGAACAGGACGGATGCGACGATTCCGACGAGCGCGAGAATTCCGCCCCATACGAGGATGCCTCGCAGGAACGAAAAATCCTTGCGGGTGATCATCGCGGTGGCAACGAGGCCAACCGAGCCCATTAGCGTTACGCCGGCGGCACTTTCAATGACGCCGGGCTGCTGCATTTGAGCAACCAGAATCAGCGGCGAGAAAATGATCGCCTCTGCACCGACAAACAAGGCGAACGCAGCGTACTGCGCCGGAACTGATTCGAGTCTGTGGGCGACGTGCGAAGCGCCCCAACCGACCAGCATGAAAGCGCCCAATGTCATCAGCCAGTTGTTCACCATCGCCGGTGCAATGCGCATAGCGACGCCAGAGCTGATCAGATACGCCTCAATGGCCGCAAAGGCGAGAATCGCCCCGACAACATGTGCATAGGACTTCCAGATGAACTCGGAACGATCTGCGACAGCCAGGCTGGATACCGGCGCCATAGAATTCGTGTGGTTCTGCATATCTTCATTCTCCTCGATAATGCGGTTGGGTGGATTCTACCACGGCAGTTGGTAACCTTCCGCGTGCCAGAATCCACCGGTGGTCTCGATAGTGAGGTCGTCTATGCGCTGAATCAAGCCCTCCGCCGCCTGCCGCGGCGAAATTCCCTGGCCGTCGGTCATATCGGTTGCGACCAGGCCGGGGTGGAGGATGGCAACCGCAATGTTTTTAGGCTTGAATTCGTGCGCAAGGTTGGTGGCGACCTGGTTGACGGCCGCTTTTGAGGCGCGATAGCCATAGTAATGGCCCGACGAGTTGTCGCCGATTGACCCCACGCGGCTCGAGACGATGGCGATCTTGCTGCCGCTCGCCAGGTTGCCTCGCAGCGATTCGCAAACGCGCAGCGGGCCGAGCGTGTTGACCTCGAATTGCCGCGCCATTGATTCGTAATCCAGGGAGCCAAATTCGTCCGGCAGCAGGATACCGGCGTTGTTCACCAGGATGTCCAGGGTCTCGCCAGAGAGCTCGCTTGCCAGCTTCTGTACCGAGTCGCCATCACTGACGTCCACGCCGGAAACAATTCGAATTCCAAGCCGCAGCAGTTCGGCGCTCGGCACACGGCAAACACAAATAACCGTGTCGCCACGCGCGTGGAATTGGGCGGCGAGTTCGAGGCCGAATTGCGCGGGTTGAGCGACCGGTTGAACCAGCCGCAAGGGCGCTATTATCAGAAGCACTGTTCGGCGGTTCTGGGCGATGCGAAATGCGGCGTGGATCTGACCGCGCCCGGTGCCTTTGCCGATGTGCCGGTACAGGCCAGCGTCGATGCGCGGGTGTTCACCTTTGCGCCGGTTGCGGGCTTTGCAGATGGCTGGTTCGAACGCGGGCGGCTGGCGGTTCAGGATGGCGCGGGCGCCGGGCTATTGGGTCTGATCAAGAGCGACCGAACCGTGGATGGATCCCGCGTGGTCGAACTGTGGCAGAGCCTGCGGGCCGAGATTGTGCCGGGCGATACGGTGCGATTGGAACCCGGCTGCGACAAGCGCCCCGAGACCTGTGCGCAGAAATTCGACAACTTTCTGAATTTCCGAGGCTTTCCGCATATCCCGGGTGAGGATTGGCTGTCGGCCTATCCGCGCAAGTCAGGCTCGAACGACGGGATGAGCGCCTATGCGGTGCCGGAAAACGACCTGGAGCTTGAGTGACATGCGCGAGGATGTTGTCGAGATTGCCCGGTCCTGGA
>JAUHYO010000138.1 GCA_030426325.1 Gammaproteobacteria bacterium
ACTGCCGAATCAAAAAAGGCAGCGCTTCTTCAGTTCAAGTCACGATTCTCGCTCGACACCAGCGGCGCTTCCGAATTGCTCGGCTCGGCCGCGCACCTGCTGGGTTCACCGCAGGTTATCGACACCCAACTCAGCGGCGTCATCGACAAGAATCACGGCAAATTTTCCAGGGAACAAGCGGAGTCGATGATCGAAATGATGACTGAGGTTGCTGCGGCCGATGGCGAGCTCAGCCCGCGGCAAAAGGACTTTATCGATACATTGCGCAATCGCTATTTGGCCGCCGATAAAGAACCCGCTACCTGGTAACCGCTTTACTGATCTTCAACAGGCCGCAACGCGAAGATAAACGTTCGGCATGACTTGATTGCTTGCAACGCCTGGTCGTCATCCAATGGCCGGAAAGTTGATGCTTTAACCGCCTGAATTGATGGCCGTTCAAATATTCGGTGCGTGCTTCGACGCACCGCAATGCGACGCGTTCGACCTGCGCGGTCAATGTCGAAACAAACCTGCACCTCGCCTTCAACCCGGTCGCGCCTCGCCTTCTCCGGATAGACGGGGACAACGGTATGCAGCGGTGTCCGATCCGATTCGCTATCAACAATCCTCGCGCTGTTATTGTCAGTGCCCTCGGCCAGGGCCGAGGTTCCCGTCAACAGCAGCAGCAAGACCAACGAATGCATTAGTTGTCATCTTCCGCGTCCGGCGTAGCGCCGCCTCGCCGGTCGTCGATGGTGATGTGCTCACGAACGGGCTCAACCTGATCGAGGTACATGCCCTTCACTTCTTTCAGGTTCTCCGACTTAGGATTCAGGTCCTGCCCTTTTTGGATGTCCGCTTCGGATTCCTCAAGGCGTCCCAGTCTCATGTAGACGATGGCTCGATTGTTGTAGGTCCGCCAGTGATTTGGGTCACGCTCGATGACCCAGTCGCAATGTTCAAGTGCAGTTTCGTATTGCGACACCATCAGGAAGCCGGCACACAAATTCGCGTGGCCAATCTTCTCCTCCCGTGGATTTGCGGCAGTCTTGAGCCCTTGCAGCGTCAGCCGGACGCCGTCCTCCGCGTCACCCGATTTGAGTTTGAGGGCACCTTCGTACAGGAAAATATTGCTCGGCCCGATAACGGTTTTGCTGGCTACGTCGTCATCCGCCTGTGCCACAGCCCATGCCAGCCCAAACAGTGCAAGCGTGGTCAGGCGCGAGGGCACGTCCTAGTCTCCGAGCTCCAGGTGCTTGACAAAAAACCCGACTGTTCGCTCCCATGAGAGCCGGGCCGCCTCCTCGGAGAAGCGGGGAGTCGTATCATTGTGGAACCCATGTCCCGCGCCCGAATAGGTGTATTCCTCGAAGCTCGCACCCGCTGCTTTCAATGCTTTTTCGAAGTCGGGCCAACTCGCATTAACGCGCTCATCGGTCTCACCATGATGGAACATCAGTGGCTGCTTAATGTCCCTGGCATTGGCAGGGTCCGGGTGCGAACCGTAATACGACACAGCTGCCGTCAATGATGGTACGGCCAGCGCCAGGCGTGCCGAAACGCCACCGCCGTAGCAAAACCCGACAGAACCCACTTTGCCGGTGCAATCCGGATGATTCTGAAGGAAGTCAACCGCGGCGACGAAATCGGCGAACATTTCGTCACGGTCTCTTTGCTTTTGCAATTCGCGGCCGTCATCGTCATTGCCCGGATAGCCGCCCAGTGGCGTCAGCGCGTCGGGTGCGAAAGCGATGAATCCTGCAACAGCGAGTCGCCGGGCGACATCTTCAATGTAGGGATTCAGGCCCCGGTTCTCATGGATCACAAGAACGGCCGGCAGCTTGTGTTGGTGCACAACGGGCCTCGCGTAGTAGCCTCGCATGACCTTCGCTCCGGCAGGGGAGGCGTATTTCTTGTAGCCGGTGGTGATCGATTCGTCGTCGGGGTCAACCTGCCGTGCAAGCGCATAGTTCGGACTGAGGCTGGCCAGAATAGCCGCCGCCGAACTCATTGATGCCGTTATCTTGGTTGCGCTATCGAGGAATTGCCGACGACTGATCTTGCCATGTACGTAGCCATCAAAAAGCCGCAACACCCGCCTATCAAATTCCGGTTTACTGGCCACTGATGTATTGCTCCAGGTGTTGAATCTCTTCCTGCTGGTCGGAAATGATCGCCTGCACCAGGTCACCGATTGAAATCAGACCAACAACCTTGCCACCGTCCACGACCGGCAGATGGCGAATCTTTTTTTCCGTCATCGTGGTCATACACTGGTTAACCGTTTCGACCGGGGTAGTCGTCAGGACATCCGTGGACATGATTTCCCCAACCTCGGTGGTTCGGGACGAGCGTCCCTTGACGATGACTTTCCGGGCGTAATCACGCTCCGTCAGGATCCCCTTGAGCTCGTCTCCCTCCATCACCAGCAGCGATCCGATGGATTTTTGTGCCATTAGGATAATAGCGTCGAGCACGGAAGTTTCGGCCGCGACAGAAAATATCTCCCGGCCTTTCGTATCGAGTAGATGCTGAACGAGTTTCATGCTGCCTCCCTTAGGATGCCCCGGTTGTGGGCACCCTCACAGGGAGATATTAGCGCATTTGGAGGCTCTTAGGTTTCCTGCTCCACCGTACCCCGCACGTTGGAGATCGATACACCGCCGCTTCCATCGTCAACAATCGTCAGGTCATGCTCAATATCCGATACCCGGATGCCGCCTGAGCCGTCATCGATCGTCACCGAGCCGCCGACGCGGCTGATACCGATGCTGCCTGAACCGTCAACGACATAGACATCGCCGGAGGCGTCGCTGATATCGATCGAACCCGATCCGTCGTCTATTTTTACGTTCGCAACATGATCGACATCAATCGAACCCGACCCATCATCAATGCTTACGTCGCCCATCGTCCTCGAGACATCAATAGATCCTGAGCTGTCGACAATGCTGACCGCCATGCCCTGGGGCACGCGGACATCGAGATCGATCCTGGAGCTCTTGCCGATGCCCATAAAACCACCGTCAAAGTGCGACTCCAGTTCGGCCGTCTCGCCTTTGCCCTGCAAGGACAGAGTCATGCGTTTTTCTATAAATTTCAGGGCATCCTCTTTATCGCCGTCATCGACAACGATTGTCGCTTTGACGACGATCTCGTTCAGGCCTTCGACACCGGTTACATCCAGACTGCCTGCACCGGCATCAATTGACAGGGTCGCGATACCATCGCGATCCAGTTTCAAGGTTCGAGATTCTTCGTAATCGCCCCATCCCGCGTGAGCGAGGCTGGTGACAAACATGGCAATGACAATAAAACTGCGCATGGAATTCCCCTTTGCAATGGCTATTTGGTGTTTCTGATGGGCTTTAGACGTCTGCCGAAGGGCTTTGGTTGCAACGCGGCGTTTTATCTCGCCACTTCAAATTTTTTCAGCCGACTGGCCAACTCACTCGCTGGCAGCCATGATCCTCGCAGCATAACGCCGTGGATTCGGTTGCTGTTGCCGATATCCAGCAGCGGGTTGGCATCCAGCAGCACCAGGTCGGCGTCTCGCCCGACAGCAACCAGGCCGGTGTTAGACCCGAGAAATTCAGCGACTGCTGCTGTACCGGTCCGGAGCGCCTCGTAAGGCGTTAGTCCTGCTTCAACCAATACTTTAAGTTCGCGATGCAATGAGAATCCGGGGACATTGAAAGATTGCGGCGCATCGGAGCCCAGCAGCAATCCGGCTCCCGCGCGGTGCAACTCAAGAATCAGCCGCCGTCTTAGCTGGATCGCGAGTGCGGCGGTTTCGGCATTGTAGTTGCGGTCATTGAGTTGCGACTCCTTGGCTGCAACCCAGCCATTGACGACCGCCCGGGATACATAGCGGGTCTCCGGTCTCAGCCGCAACTCAGCCACCGGCGTGTCATCGATCAATTGCTCGACCAGTATTTCTGTCGGGACGTTCCAGGTTCCCGCCGCAGCTGTGGCGGCGGCAATTTCCGGTATTCGGTCGGCATCGATATTTGCGGCAAGCATAGCGTCGAAGAATCCGCCGAAACCGCCGGCCCCATCGTCACTCGCAGGTAGTAGCGCCAGGAAATAGCCATCGAGATGGTCAATCGTTGCCATCCGATTCCGCAACGCTTCCCGAACTCCGCTCGCAACCGGCACATGACCTGCGAACGGAATTCCGATTTCGTTTGCTGTCATTGCCAGCGCATCAAACTCTCGTCGGTTCAATCCGGGATGAACCTTGATAAAATCGTACCCGGTCGTCTGTTGAGCCCGGACCATTCTCCTCGCGTCCGCGGCGCTCGACACCGAACGACCGTTAAAGGACGGGCCCGATGTAATCAACCGCGGCCCAAAGATATCCCCGTCCGCAAGTTGCTCACGGAGCCTCAGGTGCTCCGGGCGGCCGAGCATGCCGCGAATGGTCGTGACACCGTTGGCGACAAATAATGTTGAAAGACGTTCGACCTGCGCGGGTGCCGTACTGGTGACATGCGCGTGCATCTCGGCAAGTCCCGGCATCAGGAACCGGTCGGTGCCGTCAACCACAAACGCACCCTTGGGCACTGGAACAGAGTCGACGTCTCCTATACTGACTATTCTGCCATCAGCGACGACCACCGTTTTTTGCATCAGGACAACGTCGCTGGACATCGGCAGAACGTTGACATTGACGAAGACCGTGACAGAATCGGCCGCAAACACCGGCGACAGGATGAACAACCAGAACAGCACGAATACTTTTTGGGTCTGGCGGATCATTTTCCATCCTTTACTAAAGCCAGCACTTCATGACTGATGTTTCCGCCACAAATTATGGTCACAACATTCTTGCCAATAATGTCCTCGCGGCGGGCGAGCATAGCGGCTATGGCAACACCGGCCGCTCCTTCGATGTTGTGGCCCTCCGCGTCCATATAGAGACGCATCGCGGCGGCAATTTGTTCCTCGTCCACAACGACAAATTCGTCAACGACGGCCTGGTTCAAGCCAAATGTAATCGCGCCGGCCTCTATACCTCCGGCAGTGCCGTCCGATAAGGTCTGTTCACTGGGAAGTTCCAGAATTTCACCCGCCTCGACGGAACGTGCCATGACCGCCGACGCTCCCGGCTGACACCCATAGATTCGGACGGCAGCATTTGCCGTTTTTAGGACACTGCCGACGCCTCCAATGAGTCCGCCTCCACCGACCGCAATGAAAGCAGCGTCAATGTCCGGTAGCTGTTCCAGGATTTCAACACCGCAGGTGCCCTGCCCTGCGACGACATCCATGTCGTTGTAGGGCGACAGGTAAATCATGCCCTCCTTACGGGCAAACTCCCTCGCGTACTCTTCTGTATCAAGTCCGTCTGTGCCGAAGTGCCGAACCTCACTACCGTAGCTTTGAATCTTGGCCACCTTGATATCGGATGTTTGCTCCGGTACAAAAATGATGCCGCGGGCATCCAGCGTTTGCATGGCGCAGGCGACAGCCGCACCGTGATTGCCACTGGATGCCGCGACGCATCCCTTTGCGCGCTCAGCATCACTGAGCATCATCAGCTTGTTGGTAGCGCCTCGCAGTTTGAACGATCCGGTAGTTTGCAGATTCTCAAGTTTGAAAAAGACCCTGGCACCAAGCTTCTGACTGAAATACTCCGAGTAACGCAACTCGGTACGCTGCACTTTTCCCGCAATACGTTTTGACGCAGCGACCGCATCCAGGCTCGTTTGCATCGGACTCATCATCGTTCAGTCGAACGTATTGCAGGCATCGGGATCCCCTGTTTGCAGTCCGGTCCGAAACCACTTTTGCCGTTGCGCCGACGTCCCGTGCGTAAATGACTCCGGCACCACACCACGGCCACTCTGTTTTTGCAGCGCATCATCGCCAATTGCACTGGCAGCGTTCAATGCTTCGTCGACATCACCATCTTCAATAATATTGCGTGCCCGGTTGGCACGATTAGCCCAAACTCCTGCAAAACAGTCCGCCTGCAATTCGAGACGGACCGAAAGCGCGTTGCCTTCCGCCTGGCTCAATTGTCTGCGCATCGAATGAACCTTGCCGGAGATACCAAGAAGATTCTGAACATGGTGCCCAACCTCGTGAGCGATTACATAGGCCTGTGCAAAATCACCCGGGGCTTTGAACCGGGTACGCATTTGCTCGTAGAAACTGAGATCGATGTACGCATTCTTGTCGGCCGGACAATAGAACGGGCCCATCGCAGCCTGTCCAAGTCCACAGGCTGATCGCGTGGCGCCACTGAACATGACAAGCGTTGGTGCTTCGTAGCGTCGGCCTTCGGCGGCAAATATTTCAGTCCAGACATCTTCGGTGTCCGCAACGACAACACTGACCATATCCGCAAGCGGATCGTCCTTCAGGTCCTCGGCCGTCGGCCGCGTACCCGGCTCCGCGGATGGCGTGGCGGATTGCATGCCTTCGAGCAGGGGCGTCGGATCAATTCCGAAGTACCAGGCAACCAGAATCAGCGCAATGGTTCCTATTCCGCCGCCCAGCATTCTTGGCGCCGCGCGCTGTCCCCGCCGGTCTTCAATATTTGAACTTCGCCTTCCTCCACGCCACCGCATATACGACTCCAGAACCATTTACAGGAGGCCACTTTACAATAATTGGCCGCGAGCATAATTGCATTGCATCAAACGACCCGACTATGCAACGATGGCAATCCATTGAAAAAGGCACAACTGCTGAAAAGCAGCGTCGCAAAGCCACCGGTCTACGGGCTAACACCTACGACAGCGGAGTTACCAATATGAAAGCACACGGTTTTCGTGATACGGGCAGACTGTATCGCCGCCCGCCGCCTCCGGGCAAGCAAACCCCCAGGAACCTCGCGCACCTGATGCGCACCCTCGATCGCAATACGAATATTGCGCTTCCGCTGCGTGCGAAAGGTGCGGGCAGCTCGTCGACCGACTGCAACATCGCAGCCCACGGCACCGTTATCCACACGACGTCGCTGAACCAAATTACGCACATTGATACCTACAACCACACGGTGACGGTACAGGCCGGCGTTCGAATCGGAGAACTGATTGCGGCGCTCGCGGCCGAGGGACTTGAACTCATCGGGAATTTTGATCAAACCGAGAGAACAGTAGGTGGCGCCATCGCATCGCCGTGCATGGGCCCGGGCATCGGCGACCAGGCGTCGCTGATGTCAACGCCTGTTGAACGCGTTTCGCCTGAGCTACGGCATGCTCGGGGTTATCTACGAAGCCACATTGAAAGTCCGGCCGATTACGAACTTTGCCGCCAGTCATCGCAGCATGGACGTTGATACGTTTGCGCAGGTTTCCGACAGGCTCGCCAAAGGCAATATCGGACTGAAGTTTTACCTGATGCCCTATCGCAATCATGTGTATCTCGACTTGCGTCACTACGAGTCGGTCGGCGGAAACGCCTACAACGCGCCGTGGAAAATCAAGGACTGGGGCGAAAGCACAGTACTGCCGAACGTATTCCGGTCGCTGAGTCGCGTCGTCCCCATACCCTCGGTTCGTTACCAGTTAATGGATTCCATATCCGCCACGACACACGGCCTGGTCAATTCCAAACTGGTCCGAAACGGCAACAATGTGACGGCTGGCGGCCGGCATCGGCGACGCAAACCGAGCAACTTGTTGTATTCAACCTGGTGTTTTCCGGCCTCGGACTTTTCGGTTGTCGTCAAAGCCTATGCCCGTTTCTGCCGCGAAACATTCGCGCAAACGGCGTATCGCTGTGATCTGCCGGCTGTCGGCTATCGGGTCGCGCGAGACAACTCGGCGTTGTTGTCTCCGTCATTTGACGAACCACTGATCGCATTGCAGACCGTATCGACCCAGAAACACGGGTGGGACAGTTTCGTCATGGACCTGTCGGAATTCGCCGAAAACTGGGGCGGTACACCGCTCTTTAACCAGTCGCTCGCGACCCGCGATGCCTACGTCGCCCAGACCTATGGGGGACGCATGGAATTTTTCAAAAAGCTCCGCCGGCAACTCGACCCCGAGAATCGTTTTCTCAACCCCTACCTGGCACGTTA
>JAUHYO010000139.1 GCA_030426325.1 Gammaproteobacteria bacterium
TGCCATGAAGCAGGCGATAAAGCCGTGGTTACGGGCTACCGCCTTCACCGCACGCTTCAGAAGTACTGCGTGGTCACACGCCAGCACCGGGTCGTCGACATGCCGAAGGTTGATCTCGAACTGCCCGGGCGAATACTCGGAAATCGCTGACTCAGCCGGAATATTCTGCAGGTCACAGTAATCATAAACATCGTTCAGGAAGGCTTCGATTTCGTACAGATCATCTGGATGATAGACCTGCGCCCCGGGCTGAACCCGGCCGGTGCCAGGAATGAGGGGTGCGGCCGGTGTCGGCGTGTCGGCATTCGCACTCAGCAAATAGAACTCGAGCTCGGTGGCCATAACGGGAGTCAGGCCCATTTTTCGCAGCGGTTTCAACGCTCGCTCCAGAACTGCCCGCGGGTCGCTGAAAAAGGGCTTTCCGTCATCGTCAAACAGGCGGAACAAGGCTTGTCCGGTTGGTCGCGTTGCCCAGGGGACCGGCGCGAAACTGCCTGGCACCAGGCGGGCGGGCATGTCCGGGTCGCCGTCACCTTCGCCGTACGGGATGCCAGTGACGGTTTCGCCGAGCGTTGTCAGCAACGTGACGCCGGCGCAAAAAGTGAAGCCGTCCTTGCAGTGTTTCGCATAGTCGGCCGGGCGAATCAGTTTTCCTTTGAGCACGCCGCTCAGGTCCGGCAGTAAGAGCTCAAGTGCCTCAAATTTGCCGTGTTGCTTCTCGACGGCCCTGAGTTCCTTTAGCAGCGGGTTCGGTTTTGCCATTTTTTTATTGTCCTTACAGCGATTTGAAGGGGAGCATCAACGATTTGCACTGCCTTCGCAATAGGCTTTGTGATAACATATGGTGAAATAATATTTCATAATATGGAATCACAATGCGCGAAACCGTCGTACCCCAGGGAGCCCAGGCTGCGCTCCGCGCGATTCGACTCTTGAAGCTCTTCACCTCTGAAGTGCCGGAATTGCACCTTGCGGAACTCGCGGACATGTCCGGACTGAATAAAACAACCACGCATCGCTTGCTGCAGGCCTTGTTGAGTGAGGAACTGCTCGATAGAAATCCGGCGAACAGCGCCTATCGACTGGGTCCGGGAATGATGGCGCTCGGTGTACAGGCCTTGTCAGGCAATCAACTGCGTGTGCGTGCCCGCCCGTTGCTCAAGAAGCTTGCAGAGGAAACCGGTGAGACGGCGACGCTCGAAGTGCCGGTCGACGACACAATGCTGATCCTTGATGAAGTCACCAGCAAGCACCTGCTCGGTGCGTCTGGAAACGTCGGTACTCGCTGGCCCATCCACGCGACATCGACCGGGAAGGCGCTGATCGCTTTTGAGCAGAACGGTCCCGACAGATTGCGGCCGCCCCTATTGCCGCTGACCTCACGAACCATCATTGAACACGCAGCGTTGCAACAGCAGCTCAGCGATATTCGCCGGCGCGGTTTTGCCGAAACCGTCGATGAGCTTGAAGATGGATTTTCAGGCGTAGGTGCCGTCGTCCGCGGGAGCATGGGTGAGGTACTCGGCGCGTTGTCGATCTGTGGTCCCAGCAGTCGTTTGTCCGACAGCCGTCGAGCGCAGCTTGGCGCCGCATTGTGCACGGCCGCAACGAGGCTGCAACCGAGGTACTGATCATTCGTTCGCGTGATAAGATGCCGTCGACTAAGAGCGGCAGGAAGAATAATATTAATATTCGCAAGCTGGTCCTTGAACAAAGCCTTGTTGTCATTGCCGTCGCTCTGCTGTTGGCGGTTGTCTTTTCAAACCCTGTTCACGCGATCGAAATTGAGGCGCCGGCTGTCAGTCTGTCCGGCGTCCCGATGGATTATTCGGTCAGTGGTGTCGAACCTGGGGAAACCGTCGAACTCAACGCTGCGGGCAAGCTGTACAGCGCTGCCGCAGATGATCAAGGTGTCGCAGAATTTTCGGACCTCGTGATCGCGACCAACGGGCAGGCATCGCTGCGTGCGAAGGCCGGCGAAGCGGTTCTGGACAAAAGTATCCGCGTAATTCCTGGCTGGGTATCGGTTCTGCCAGCGGTCGTTGCAATCGCAATAGCGCTGACCCTTCGAAACGTAATTCCCGCCTTACTGCTCGGTCTTTGGCTTGGCGCAACGGCGCTGCATTCGTTCACGTTTAAGGGCGCCGGTATTGGCTTGCTGGATACCTTCCAGGTTTTCGTGCGCGGTGCTTTGGCGGATTCCGATCGTGCCTCGATCGTCCTGTTTACGATGATGATCGGTGGAATGGTCGGCATTATTACGCGTAATGGTGGAATGGCCAGCATCGTGCTCGCGATCGTAAGTAAAGCGAAAACGGCCATCGGTGGCCAGGTTGCTGTCTGGTTAATGGGCCTTATGATTTTCTTTGACGATTACAGCAATACGCTGGTCGTTGGCAATACGGCGCGATCCCTGACAGATCACTTGAAAATATCGCGCGAAAAACTGGCTTATATTGTCGACTCAACCGCAGCGCCGGTAGCGTGTATTGCGCTCATTACAACCTGGATCGGTTACCAGATCGGGCTGATCGATCAGGCAATCAGTTCGATCGACGGTATTGGCGATTTGCAGGCCTATACGGTGTTCATACAATCCATCCCTTACAGTTTCTATCCGATTCTTGCGATATTTTTCGTATTAATGGTCGCTTCGACCGGTCGGGATTTCGGCCCAATGTACGCCGCAGAATCCCGTGCTCGAAAAGGGCAGGTTAAACCCGTTCTTAAGGAATCGTTGCCAGCGCTAGAAGGCGAAGAACTGGTACCGAAAGACAATATTCCACTGCGTGCATTCAATGCTTTCATACCGATTATTGTGATGATCATTGCATTGGGTGTCAGTTTGATCGCATTGGGTGAAGGATCGACACTAACGGATATTCTGGCGACAACCGAGCCGTACAAGGCGATGATGTACTCATCGTTTGTCGGTGTGCTGGCTGCCGCGAGTCTCAGCATTGGCCAGAAAATTCTGTCGGTACACGAGACCATTGACGCATGGTATGGCGGATTGCGGGCGACGTTGTTCGGTATGATTATCCTGGTGCTGGCATGGTCATTGTCCGATGTGACTGAGGCACTGAGTACTGCGCAATTCCTGGTGACCCTGTTCGCGGATACGATTCCGGTTGCACTGATACCTGCTATCGCATTCGTCCTGGCCGCAATAACAGCATTTACAACCGGCACAAGCTGGGGGGCCATGGCGATCCTGATGCCGCTGGTGATTCCGTTGGCATGGGCCGTGATGCTGGTCAACGGCATCGCGGATCCGAGCGGCATGCATATCTTGTATTCGTCAGTTGCCTGCTGTCTCGCCGGCGCGGTCTGGGGTGATCACTGTTCGCCGATTTCCGACACCACAGTATTGTCGTCAATTGCCAGCGGCTGTAACCATATCGAACACGTAAGAACGCAGCTGCCGTACGCCATGCTGGTGGGAATCGTTGCGCTCTTTGTGGGTACGATTCCCGGTGGCTATGGTGTGCCACCCTGGATATCTTTGATAATCGGAGCGCTGATCCTTTATGGAGTCCTGCGAACCGTGGGGCGACGTGCCGAGGCCTGAACCTGATGACCACCACCAAACCTATTGTTGCCGTATCCGCCGACCGCAGAATGCTGGAGCCGCATGCTTCGCACGTGGTTGGTGAAAAATATTTGCGTGCATTGATCGATGGTGCCGGGACTTTGCCACTCGTTCTCCCGTCGCTGGCCGATGATATTGATCTTGATGAGTTGCTGGACCGCGTCGACGGAATCGCGCTCACAGGCAGCTATTCCAACGTCGAACCACATCGCTACGGCGAAAAGCCCTCACACGATCCGGGGTTTCATGATCCTCATCGCGATGCGATGACCTTGCCGCTTGCGCTGCGCGCGCTTGAAAAAGGAATACCCCTGCTCGCTGTTTGTCGCGGACACCAGGAATTAAACGTTGCGCTGGGTGGGACATTGCACCAGAACGTTGCGGATGTGCCCGGATATCATCGCCACCTTGAGAACAAGGAAGATCCGCTCGACGTACAATACGGACCAGCCCACCCGGTGACCCTGATGGAGGGTGGTCTGCTGCGGGAACTTGCGGGCGCGGATACACAAATGGTCAATTCGCTGCACGGACAAGGCATTGCGAAACTTGGCCAGGGCGTATCCGTAGAAGCGGTTGCCGATGATGGCCTGATAGAGGCTTTCAGGGTCGACAGCGCACCCGGATTCAATTTGTCTGTTCAATGGCATCCGGAATGGCGTGTTACAGAAAACAAATTTTCAATGGCTATTTTCAAGGCGTTTGGCGATGCGTGCAGGGCACGTGTGTCACAACGACAGGTGTAATGTGAGTAAGGACAATGTCTTTCAAGCCTGGTTTCAGGAGCGCAATATTGAAGACGTAGAAGCTTTCGTTCCGGACATGGCAGGTTCGGCTCGAGGCAAGGTTTTGCCGGCCGACAAGTTCGGGTCAGGGCAGCTTAAAATGCCGGAGGCGATTTTTTCGCAATCGGTATCGGGCGAATACATACTCGATCCTACCAATGTCGAGGATCGCGATATGGTGCTGGTTCCCGATCCGACAACCTTGCGCGTGGTGCCATGGTCTACTGACCCTGCGGCCTCGGTGTTCATGGATTGTTATCGACGCGACGGATCGCAAGTCAGCAAATCACCACGCGCAGTGCTGCGCAATGTCCTGGGCAAATTCGAAGCTCGCGGGTGGGTGCCAATCGTCGCACCCGAAGTCGAGTTTTACCTGATTAGCGCACATTCGGATCCGAATGAAGAGGCTGAGCCGCCGGAAGGCAGATTGGGTTGGACCGAAGGCGCACGCCAGCCTTACAGCATCGACACAATGAACGATTTCGACCCGTTCATAAACGACATTTATTCCTACTGCGAAGCACAGGGCATGCCGATCGACACCCTGTCGCAGGAAATGGGTCCGGCACAATTCGAGATTAATTTCCTGCACGGCAACGCCGTTGAACTCGCCGACCAGGTTTTCCTGTTCAAACGCACCGTTCGTGAAACTGCGATTCAGCACGGCATGCACGCGACCTTCCTGGCCAAGCCAATGTCCGAGGATGCGGGCAGTGCACTGCATATTCACCAGAGCATCGTCGACAAGCAAGGCAACAATATCTTCTCAGGCCCCGATGGCGAAGCGACGGATTTGTTCTATTCTTATATCGGCGGCTTGCAGCGATACATGCCGGAGGCAATGCTGTTGTTTGCGCCGTATGTGAATTCCTATCGACGTTTCATGAATCCCGATTCGTCCCCGGTGAATCTCGCCTGGGCAACAGACAACCGGACGGTTGGACTCCGGGTTCCTGATGCGCCGCCCGAGGCGCGACGTGTCGAGAATCGACTGGCCGGATCGGATGTCAATCCCTACCTGGTCATGGCGGCATCACTTGCGTGTGGCTTTCTCGGCATGCTCGAGGGCATCGAGCCGAGGCCGGAAGCGAAAGGCAGCGCCTACAGCGGCAATTTCGAACTGCATCGACATATCCTGATGTCGATTGAGGCTTTACGCGGCAGTTCGGCCATGCGAAGTATTCTGGGCGATGAATTTGTTGAGTTGTATACCTTGTTGAAAGACAACGAGTATCGAGAATTCCAGGAAATCATCACGCCTTACGAACGCGAGATTTTGATGTTTAATGTCTGACACGCAGGTGTGTTTCAGCATGTGGAGTCGGTCTGACGTATTCCTGGAAAGTCGATAAGATCGGCGTACCAATTACAGTTATTCAGGCCTCGTCGAGGCCAGGTTGAGGTTCTGATGGCAGCAATAGAAAAGCGATCGCAGCAGGATCTGCAGGAGATGGACAAGAGTCATCACCTGCATCCATTCACCGATCACAAAGCATTGCACGTGCAACGCTCGAGAATTATTTCCCGTGCGGAAGGCGTGTATATCTACGAGGCCAACGGCCACAAAATTCTTGATGGCATGTCGGGCCTGTGGTGCGTCAATGCAGGCTATGGCCGGCAGGAAATCATTGAAGCGGCGAATGAACAAATGAAGGAGCTGCCGTACTACAACAGCTTTTTTCAGTGTTCTCACCCACCGGCAATTGAGCTGGCGGCCTTGTTGAAGGAAGTCAGCCAGCCGCATTTGAATCGTGTGTTTTTCGCGGGCTCGGGATCCGAGTCCAATGACACGATCATTCGCATGGTCCGCACCTACTGGGACCTGATGGGACAGCCGGGACGGCATACTATTATCAGTCGTGCCAATGCTTATCACGGTTCAACCGTGGCAGCGGCGAGCCTGAGCGGCATGAAGGCCATGCACAAGCAGAGCGGGTTGCCGATTCCGGGCATCGTGCATGTTGATCAACCCTACTGGTACGGCAGCGATCAATCGCTATCGCCGGACGAGTTCGGGCTGCAGGCGGCCCGTTCGATTGAGGCGAAGATAAAGGAGGTCGGGCCGGAGAAGGTGGCCGCATTCATCGGTGAACCCATCCAGGGCGCTGGCGGCGTCATTGTACCTCCCGCGACGTACTGGCCCGAGGTGCAGAGGATTTGTGATGAGTACGGCATATTGCTGATCTCCGACGAGGTCATCACAGGGTTCGGCCGACTCGGTGAATGGTTCGGCGCCGACTACTTCAATACGCGGCCGGACTTCATGCCATTTGCGAAAGGGGTTACATCGGGCTACCTGCCACTGGGTGGTGTCTATGTCAGCGATCGCGTAGCCGATGTCCTGATCGAAAAGGGCGGAGAGTTTTTCCACGGCTACACGTATTCAGGACACCCGGTTTCCTGTGCCGTTGCACTGGCCAACCTGAAGTTGATTCGTCGCGAGAACCTCGTTGCTCGTATCAAGGATGATATCGGTCCGTATCTGCAGGAGAAATGGCGGGCATTGACCGACCATCCGTTGGTGGGTAATGCGCGAATGGTAGGCCTGATGGGTGCGTTTGAGCTGGTCAGGAAAAAGCAGCCGGTTGAGCGGTTTGATGAAAAGCAGCGCGCGGGTGTCGTTTTGCGCGATCACCTGCTTGAAGGCGGTGTTTGCATGCGTGCGGTTGGTGACACCATTATTTGCGCACCACCGTTCGTGCTGTCGCACAGTGAGGCGGATGAGATGATGAATGCCACATGGAAAGCACTTGACCTGGCGCAGGCGGACCTCGCAGGATAACTCCCATGGACAAGCACAAAAACGACCACGCGATTACGCGCAAAAGTCTGCTGGGCACGACGCCGGAAGCAACCTACGGCGGTGTGACATCGTTCATGCGCCGTAAGTACACCAAGGACATGAATGGTGTTGATGTCGCTGTTATGGGCGTGCCGTTCGATACCGCGACGACCAACCGATCCGGTGCGCGGATGGGACCCAGGTCGATACGCAATGCGTCGACAATCATGGCCTGGGAACGTCCGTACGGAACCGATTTTGATCCGTTCGACAAACTGGCGGTCGTCGATGCGGGCGATGCCTATTTTGACTTCGGCAAACCTGAGTCGGTTCCGGATGCCATCGAATCGGCTGCGTATGCGCTGATATCGCAGGGACCGGGCTTGCTAAGCCTGGGGGGCGATCACTTTATTTCATACCCGTTGATCAAAGCGCATGTGCGAAAGCACGGTGGCCCGATTTCGATTCTGCATTTCGATGCGCATTCGGACACCTGGGCTGACGAAAACGATCGAATTGATCACGGAACGATGTTCTGGTGGGCTGCGAAGCAGGGACTGGTCGACCCGGCGACCTCGGTACAGATTGGTCTTCGCACACACAATCCGGATACGCTTGGGTTCAATATCATTGACGGACCCAAGGTTCATGCGCAGTCGCTCGAGGCGACGATCGACAGCACCCGAAAATTCCTCGGTGATTCGCCGGTCTATGTCACTTTCGATATTGACTGCCTGGACCCGGCTTTCGCACCCGGTACCGGCACCCCGGTCGCGGGCGGTTTGTCCTCGGCGCAGGCGCTGGCGATTGTCCGCGGGCTGGGCGATATGACTATTGT
>JAUHYO010000140.1 GCA_030426325.1 Gammaproteobacteria bacterium
CGAAATTTGTTGATGGCTGACGACCGATAATGGGGACCCGAAAAATGCTTCAGGATCGGTCAGCGCCCGTTCCAGATCAATCGGCGCCGTGCCGCGCAATGGTCGCTCCGATGCAATTGGAATTCTCGCCTCCGGGTCATCTTTAATGAACAACACGTCGCAAGGTGTTTCCGCCAGCACGGGTTCGGCCGTCACCGGACGCACCACCCGCTCCCATCGTGAAAGACTCCGGGCGCCCATTACGATCAGGTCAGATTCCAGCTCGCGGGCTACCGTCGGTAATATGTCCGCCGGGTGGCCCTCTTCCACCCTGATATCGTCGGGGGCGATTCCGAAGCTCTGTGCAAAAGCCCGAATCGAGCGACCATGTGCCGCGGCGACTTCCTTGCGATCTCGCTCCAATCGGGCGCTCTGCAGCGGAGTACTGACAGCAGCGACCATGTCCGGCGAGTACTCAGCGTACATTGCCATGCCGGCTGGAGACTGGAATGCGTGGACAGGATAGTGCTTCGCGTCGAAGCGCTTCGCTATCTCAATGGCCGTTCGGACAATATCGTAATCCAGAGCTGTAAAAGGCTCTCCGCCATCAGAGGTTAAACCAACAGCCGACGTGACGGCCGAGATCGAGTTGCTCGAGCCGGATACAAACCAGACGTTGACCGGTGATTGGCGAATCAGGTCCCAATCCGTGTTTCTCGTGAGTCCCATGACAAAATCATGCTCTCTCGATTCTTTTAAAACGATATCAGGCTGTGAGTCCGCAATTTTTCGCAGTATCGCATCGGTCCGGGGATGGTCCCAGCGGACGTCATGGTGAACAGTGACTCCCTCGGATTTGAGTCGAACAACCAGTTCAGCGAGGAGCGCTGCTTCCTGATTTGTGATTCTTTGTTTCTCTGCCGTTACAGCCGGGTCAGAACCAAACATACCCTGCTCCAACGAGGGATCGTGACAGGCATGGAAAAGCTCCAGTTCGCAGCCACTTGCTTTCGCCAGCTCCAGCGCTCGCGAGATCAGAGCCGATTCGCGTGGGGAACTTGGATCCACCAGGTCCGGGCTGACTACTACAAGGGCCCTTTTAAGTTTGCGTGTCGGTGACACTGCATTTTCTCCTGTGTTGCTAAAGAGCAAACAGGCTAACATAAACGTTGCGGTATCGCAATGATTGCGAGAACGGTTTATCAGGATGGCAAATCCGTGCCGGCCTCGCGCGCTTGCCTGCATGTAATTTGGGAATCAGACACAACTAGCATCTCAGCCAATCGACTGAAGGCTCTCCACCGCTCAAGCACCGGCTTGAGACCAATACCAAGATCAGTTATTGCCTTGCGATGGTCGAGGGCAACGACCAGCGCAGCGCTCGACATGACAATGCGCCACACGACAACAAAAACGAACTTACGAAAACGACTGAACGTTTGAGTTCGAAGAAAATCGCAATGGAAATACAGGTGAGAGCGCTCGTCCTCTACGATTTCCAGCAACTGATTCCTGAGTCGTGAGGCCGGCAGGCGCATGGCCAGCAAGTGGTAGTAACAAAGCCCAACAACCTCAGCAGCCAGCAATACAACCACTTTGAGCCGCAGGCCAATCAGTCGCCTGGCAAACACGAACAGTCGTGCAGTCCAGTTGCTCTTGATGAGTCGACCGCCCAATTGACGGACGCACATCGCAAGAATGTTTGCGTGTCGATGCTCTTCTTCGACGAAGTACGCCATTGACGTACCAAAGTGGTTGTTGATTCCTGGCAAGGAATTGCAGAACGACTGTGCGACGATGGTACCGCCGCCGGATTCTCCCAGCTGGAATATGGCCAGTGAGCGTGCCAGAGAGTCAGGCAGTACCGAGTAGTCGATATCTTGCTTGAGTGACGGCAGGTGCCGCGTGCTTCTTGCGGCGAAGAAGGTTTCCCATTCCTGCCAGGTTCTGTATGCGTTGCTCATCGGCCTCCCCTGTTAGTGCCATTAGCTACTTCATAAATGGAGCATCTGGCAAAACAGGGGAGGAATTATGGCCAAAGATGGCAGTGGTTTACGTCAGCCAGCCGAAGACGCCGCCTGTGACACCCGCATAGATTGCAGCATCCAGGAAGGTCTTAAGAGTCGAGGACCAGGGGCGTCCGAACCAAACGCTCTCTTGTACAAAGGCCACGCCGTAGGCGATAAAAGCAACGGCGCTGCTGATACGAAATATATCCATGTAGTCCGCATCGATGGGTGCCGTTCGGGAGACAAAATAGGCACACAAAACGGCGATGAAAAGATTGTAGCCAAACATCAGGAGCATCGGTACCGTCATGCTCGGCGTACCCGATGGCAGTACCGTGATGAAGGCGATTGGCCCCTTCTCATATTTCTCCACCATTTCCGGGCTGCTGAACTCGGAGGGGTCATCACAGTGCGGGATGCTGTATTGACCTGGCGCGAGACCGCGCAATGCATTTCCAACGGCCTCTTCGTTCGCTGTCTTGCTCCAGTCCTTCTTGTGCCAGGGCATCAGCATCCAGATAACAGAACCCGCGATGAACGTCAGTACGGCTGAGCCGAGAATCGGCTGCCACAATGTCATAATGCTCATAAATCCCCCCAGTGAATGTGAATCTAAAGGTATAGCAGAAACCATGCTCCGATTCCTGCCACTTGTGGTTGCGACACTGCCGCTCGCAGGCGTTACCGCCGCCTATTGGCTCAATGTCGACGCCGGTGTGTTGCCCGCTTGTCTGCCATTTCTCGATGGCTGCGTCTCCATCAGCGCGACCGGGCGATACCTGCCGGGCAGCATGCCCTTTCGAGCTGCCTTGTTGCCGCAGGCCGCCCTGCTCTGCGTTGCGTGGTGGATATCGGTGGAATGGTTGCGGGCGCACTCCTTCGCCAGGCCACGATTGCACCGACTCATTTTGGTTTCGGGAATCGCCGGTGCTCTGGCCTTGATTGTGTACGTCACGTTTCTGGGTACGAGTCACCCGGTTTATGAGTTCATGCGCCGTTTTGGAATCTATTTTTACTTCCTGGGGACGGTACTTGCTCAATTGTTGCTGACGATCTGCCTCCAGCGATCAGTTTTGCGCCGGGCGATGCTGCTAATCGTTGCCATGCTGTTTGCACTGGGTATTGCAAATCTCTGTTTAAAACTAATCCTCGCAGACCCAGATGCGATCGAGAACTCGATTGAGTGGGTCTCGGCATTCTTGATGCAGTGTTGGTTTGTCTTGCTTTTTGTCGCGTGGCGGCGAACAGGATTGTCTGTCAGGGTCGAAACGGATTCGACCAGCGCTCATTCGTGAGAAGCGTCTGATCGCTTAGCGAGTCCAGAAAAGCGAGTAGATCTGCGCGTTCCTGCTCGCTTAGATCAAAACCGACAACGAACTCCGACTTGTACGGACTCAGGCGTCCATCGCCCGCGTATTCACCTGTCTTGATCAGCCGGCCACCTCGAGCATAGTGGTCAATGACTTCCCCGAGCGTGCTGATACTTCCATCGTGCATATACGGCGCCGTAAACGCGATATTTCTAAGCGTCGGCGCCTTGAATCTGCCCATGTCGCGCGGCTTACCGCTCATGTCATACAGGCCGGTGTTGTCGGGTGGGTAGGCGCCGGAATTGTCGAGGTTGTAGAGACCATTGTTGTGGAAGCCGACACGCTCGACCGTCGTCGATGCATGTGTCGTGCTGTCAGTAAAATTAAACCCACCGTGGCAATGAAAGCACTCCAGGCGTTCAGAGAAGAACAGGTCCATACCTCGGACAGCGCTTTCATTAAGTGCCTCGGCATCGCCAGCCAGGAATTCATCGTACGGTGCGTTGAAACTAATTATCGTGCGTACAAAAGCGGAAATCGCACGCACGGCATTCAGCACTGAATACGGGTTCTCGTCGTCAGGAAACGCAAGCTGTGCCAACCGGTGGTATTTGGGTTCTGCTTCGAGCAGTTTCGCTATTTCGGCTTCCCGCCCGCCCATACCCATTTCCACCGGGTTGTCGCCGAGTAACGGGATCAACGCCTGGTCTTCAATATGGTCGAGTAATGAGTTTGCCCAGTTAAGCCGACTCGCATACGCCACATTCACCAACGACATCGAACTCCTCGGATGCATTTCACCCGTCGCTCCGATGGCGCGCGGTTTTCCGTCAGTAAACGCCAGTTGCTGGATATGGCAGGTAGCGCAGCCCACGGTACGGTTTTGGGACAGCCTAACGTCGTGAAACAGCCAGCGCCCCAACTCGACCTTGGCGTAACTCATCGGGTTTCCCTTCGGAACCGTCGGCAACGGGTAGTCATTGGCGATTTGCCAGTCGAACGTTGACTGACGATCCATCTCATAGACAACGGCGCTGGCAAGTGCCATTGCGAGCAGCAGCAACAGAGCTTTCTTCAACGAAGTACCCTGAAGACGGATGCGTCTAATGCGGCCTGCTCGCCAAACGGGAGGCCCAGCGCTTCGAACACTGGCGCGCAAGCGGGCTCGGCCGGCCCGGATGAGCAATCGCTGCTCTCACCATCCGCCAGGTCGATGCCGGCGAACAGGGCTGAGAGATCCAGACCGATGCGATTTGTGGGTGCAAAATTTTGCAGCGACACGTAGACGCGATTCGGCGCCCGGCAGGACCGTATATTCTGCACTGTCCCCTCGCAGCCGGTGCTTCCCAGGTGCAGCCAGGTACCGTCGTCGCCAGTCGAAACGCCCGCTCGCAGGAACTTGTAGCCGGACCGCCAATGCCAATGCATGGCCGCATCGTCAAGCGGTGCCGACGCGAGCAGCGGATTGGCATGATTCATTGAAAACGGGACGCCGACGGTAAACCGAAGCTCGACGAAATCGCTCACATCGGTCAATCCGGTCACGGTGGCGTGGCGCTCCGGCGTGCCGTTCAGGCAGTTTCCCTGCCCATCTTCGAGGTCCACGAGGGCAATGTTCGACTGTTGAAAGCGACCGTCCTCGACCAGGGAAATTGGGTGAAGACCGCCGAGATGATCAACGACTGTAAGATCCGAAATGAAGAAGCGGAGGTCCGACAAGGAGATGTCACCCTCGTCACACCCGATTTCAGTCCCCTGCCAGACAGCGGTGAATTGCAAATGTGCGGTCTCCTGCTTTGTCGAGCAGGTGCTTGCCAATACGAGAATGCCTGCGAGCAGAACGAGGCTAGAGGGACGCTTTGCTGACCTTGCCAGGCGTGTCGTCACTTGCGCCGTTATTAGCGGCACCTTCCGAATCGGGCTCATCGGGAACGAAGGAATAGTCGAGTACTCCGGTTGCGATCAAGTCGGTCGAGGCCTGGGCAACAGACAACTCGGTTTCGACCTCGCGGATCTTGGCTTCGGCATGGACGTTCTCGGTCGCGCGCTCGGCAAGTTCTGCTCGAAGTTCGCGCGTCTTAAGCACCGAGTCCTTGAGATCCTTCGACACTTTCTCAATCTTTGACTGCTGCTCGGTGATTACGTTATCACGACGTTCCAGTCCGATCGTCGTTTCCTTCAGTTCGTCTTCAACTTTCGCGAGTTTCGTGCGCGATGACTGAATATCGCTTCGAGCAATGCGCAGCTCAGCCTCCAGCTCACGAATGCGATCGTCCCGCGGATCCCGCTTGCGGGCCCGGTATTTCGCAGAAATCGCGCCGCTGATCGACGCCAGTATCCAACCGATCAGGAATGCCCCGCCGGCGGCAACGATCAGCTCGAATGGGAGTTCTGCAAACATCGCAACATAATCAATTGAATTCAGTACTCAATAAAGGACGGAGTTCTCAATCCTGAAAATGCTCGTTCAGGACCAGATGACAATAGAGTGTCGGGCAGGAAAAGGCAACGGATTCGTAAACCGTTAATAATCAAAGTATTAAGAGTGTTTATTGATCCAAAATATTGATTTATGAGGCCCGCCGGCACCAATGTTGCTCGGCTTGATCATCCAGAAATGCCTCGGCGCCGGCGCCTTTCAACATCGCCAGGGTACTTAGCATTCCCGCCTGAACGCAGGTATCCGCTGCGACAGTAATCGACGTTGCGGCGCCCTTTATTGGCCATCCGGTCCCTGGGTTGAGCACATGGCTGTAGCGAACGCCATCCGCCAGAACGTAGCGACGAGCATCACCACTGGTTGCCAGCGCGCCGAGCCGGAGGCGCAAAGCCCTGTCCGGAACACCCACTTCCGCCGACTCAATGCCGACCGTCCACGCAGATGTCCGGGCCGGTGGGCCCGTGACAGCAAGATCGCCGCCAAGATTTACCAGGCAAGGCGTCGCGGACGCCGCTCGGAGCTTCAGAATGGCCCGGTCCACGGCATACTCCTTGCCGATTCCGCCGAAATCGATCTCCATCCCAGGCGGGAGCGTAATGGCTGGCGATCGCCAGGTTACTTGGCGCCATCCGATCAGCGGCAGCAATGCCTGGATCGCAGCGTCGGTCGGCACCTTGTTGCCGCCGTCAAAGGTCCAGACGCGCCGCAGGACCCCGGATGTTATGTCGAACAGTCCGTCACTCAAGTCGAACAGCTTGCCCGCGAAATCCAGCAGCTGCGCTGTTTCGGCATCGACATGCACTGTCCTGCCGTTAGCCGAGTTAATACGGTGCACAATATTGCCGTCGAGATAGCGACTGTATTTGTCCTCTATCCGCCAGACCTCGTCGACTACCACGGTTGCAAGCGCTCTGGCCGAATTCTCGCTCGAGGCCTCGGTCAGCAACTCACACGGGCTGCCCATGGCGCGAAATCGCGCAGTGTATCCGCGTTGTGCGGGCTCGATGCTGACGTGACGGGCTATAGCTTGAACCGGTAGCTAAATTGCAGAATTACGGCATTGAGATCCGGATAGTTGTCCCGCATGGACTGGTTACCGATCAACTGCTCGCCCGGAACGGACCCCGATTGCTGGTACCACTCAAGCCTGACGCTCATGTCGTTCTGATTCGCAGTCGTCCAGCCAAGTTTGACGCCGGCCGTGATAGCATCAAATGCGCCAAGGCGATAGTCAGACGAGGCATACGCTGGCAACGGCGCCCCGTCGACGAGACTCAGGCGGTAAAATTCTGCCTCGGATTGCGTATACCAGCGCAGGTGCGGCTCGACGTAAAGGTGGTCAGAGAGCGGCCATCGATACCGGACATCGAGAGTGTGCGAATCAATGTCCCAGTCATCTGTCATGAACCGGTAGGACGCGTCCAGCACCTTACCGTCAATGTAGAGCTTTGCCTGAGTGTACAAACTGTGTTTGACGCGATTGTCCGGCCTGCCCTCAAACACGTACTCGTGCGACGGGCCGGAAAGTGGACCTGGAGGGGTGCGCGAAACGGTATCGCCGGTCGTGCCGTCAACTATACTCAGTATCTTGTACGGGTTGTTGAGGTAGCCGCTTTCACTCGCGTACGAGTAATTGGCCTGTAACACCAGGTTCCGCGAGACGACCTGCGTCACCCCCAGTACGACATCCAGAACGTCCTTGTCGCGTGACGCATCGGGTCGGTTGCTGGTGTCGCCGACATTCAGCATTGACGAAAACGGGATTGGAGCACCGCCGACGGGGTCAATTTCATCTTTGGCAATCGAAAGGCCGGCCGAAAGCGTGGTGTTGCGCTTGTTGAAGTCTTTGGCAAACCGTCCGTTGAGCCCCAGGTGAAGATAGTCATACTCGTTGGACGCGCTAATGCCGACGTTGACCAGGCTTGTGTCTCCAACCGGTTGCTGCCAGTTGCCCGTAATGGCGACGCGCGTGTCCTTGAACGTATCGTCGAGCGGCAGGACGCCCGCGGGAACCTCATACGCAGCGTTGCCAGAGGGACGTGTGAAGGTTTGCGGCACGTCCTGTCTAATGGCCCCGCTCGGGGTTGCACCCGTCAGAGAGTCGAGCGTCAGGCTTACCGTAAGACTTCGCTCATCAACGAACATGCGCCTGATGATCGCTTTGAGACTCAGGTCCTGTACCCGATTCTCGTCTTCTCCGTAGTACAGTAAAGAGGTGTTGAAGTCCCAATTCGGGTCTT
>JAUHYO010000141.1 GCA_030426325.1 Gammaproteobacteria bacterium
GCCCAATTGTCCTCAAGATTGAATAGGGCGCGGCTTTATTCGTAAAGAAAGCAGGCCGAACTTCGGTCCGGCAGTCGGCATCGGTTGGTCTTTTTGTGGTCGATCTCGCAACTGGCAAATGCCAGTCTCCAATTTCCTTTTGAATCGATCGCCGGAAGTTTGAATTCGACATTTCCAAGCGCGGCGTTGATTAGTATTGCAGCCGCGGCCGGCCGCGCGTCGTGTGTTGTGTCACCCGTTTCAGTAAGAATCAGCATCAGGGCCCTGTCGTGTTTCCATTGTTGCGCGCTTAACGCCGCGCCTGCGGGTGTCAGCCAATTGATGTCCGGGTGTCCGCTTCCATTCGACTTGTGTCCATGGCGGTAATCGTTGTGTCGCAATAACTCGTGATTTCGACGTAGCCAGATGAGCTGTCGAACGGCGTCGAGAAATTCCGGGTCCTCGTCCATGCCGCTCCAGTCAATCCAGCCGATCTCGTTGTCCTGGGCGTAGGCATTATTGTTGCCGCTTTGAGAGTTACCGAATTCATCGCCTCCGAGCAACATTGGCGTTCCCTGGGCCAGCAACAGGCTCGAGAGCATGTTAAGCCGTTGGCGACGCCTCAGCTGATTGAGATCAGTATGTTCGGTGGGACCTTCGGTGCCGTAGTTGCAACTGTAGTTGTGCTGGTGTCCATCGCGGTTTTCTTCACCATTGTCGAGATTGTGCCGGTGCTCATAGCTTACGACGTCGTGCAACGTAAAGCCGTCATGACTTGCAACGAAGTTGATGCTTGACCGTGGTGCACGGCCCCCGGCCTCGAAAATATCTGCGGACCCGTGAAGTCGCTTGGCAAGGGTCGCCGCTTCGGCATCGTCGCCGCGCCAGAATCGGCGGACTGAATCCCGAAACTGGTCGTTCCACTCGGACCAACGTGGTGAGAAGTGGCCAAGCTGATAACCACCCGGGCCAACATCCCAGGGCTCGGCAATGAGTTTGGTTTCCGCGAGCAGTGGATCGTTTTCGATTTTCGATAACAAAGCATGGTGGGTGTCGAATCCCGTCGCGCTGCGACCCAGAATTGGACAAAGGTCAAAACGAAAGCCATCGACACCCATGTCCCGACTCCAGTAACGAAGGCTGTCCACTACAAGGTTTTGCACCGCCGGGCTGTCGGCGTCCAGTGTATTGCCGCAACCGGTGTCATTTACGTAGTCACCCGGCGACTCACTGAGCATTCGGTAGTAGGCGAGATTGTCGATGCCACGAAAGCTAAGAGTCGGACCGTGCTTGCCGCCCTCGGCGGTGTGGTTATAGACCACATCAAGAATAACCTCCAGGCCTGCATCGTGAATACCGTCGACCATTTCCCGGAACTCTTGAACGCCATTGGCGGAATAAAGGCGCGTTTCGGGTGCGAAGAAATTTATCGAGTTGTAACCCCAATAGTTTCTAAGCCCCCGGTCGCTGAGAAAGCTTTCGTCAACAAAAGCATGAACCGGCATGAGTTCAATCGACGTCACGCCCAGGGCTTTTAGATATTCGAGAACCTGCTTGTTCTTCAGCCCCGAAAAGCGTCCGCGGTCCTGCTCAGTAATCGCCGGGTGTCGCATCGTAAAACCACGTACGTTCAGCTCGTAGATAATGGTTTCTGACCAGGGAATTCGAGGGCGAGGGCAGGACGCGAGCCATCTCGCGTCGGAAACGATTGCTTTAGGGACGAACGCTGCACTGTCGAGGAGACTTCGTCGCATAGGCTTTTCGATAGCTACAGACAGATCGTGCCCGTACAAGGCATCTGACCAGGTGACAGGTCCACTCAGCAGGCGGGCGTACGGATCGATGAGCAGTTTGCTGGGGTTGTAAAACAGCCCGGCAGCCGGGTCGTAAGGCCCGTGTACGCGATAGCCGTAGTGCTGCCCCGGCCGGCAACCTGGGATGTATCCGTGAAATATTCCGTCGTCGCAGTGCGGCAGGTCGTGACAGGTCTGCGGCTGGCCGGATTCGTCGTACAGGCACAGTTCTACCCGGCTTGCGCCGGCCGCGAGCAGCGCGAAATTCACGCCGTCGCCGTCCCAGTTTGCACCGAGCGTCGTCGCGTTTTCTAAGTTGCTCATAGGTCGTCAGGGTTGATCGGGTCGGTTTTCCAGATATCGCGGTTGTAGTCCTGCATGGTGCGGTCTGTCGAAAAACGACCACTGGATGCGGTATTGAGAATACTCATGCGCGTCCAGTTTGCGTGGTTCTTGTAGGCCTCATTCACCTGCTGTTGCGCATCGACAAAGTCCCGGAAATCGGCCGCGGTCATCCATTGATCGTGCGGGTTTCGAATCGCGTGAAGGACGCTCTGATGAATTCCCTCTTCTGCGCCGTCAAAATGGCCGTCTTCAAAAAGTTTCATCACCCTGGAAAAGTCCGGGTCAGCAGCAATTATCGCATTAGGGTCATAACCGGGTTTGATTGCTGCAATTTGGTCCACCGTATTGCCAAACAGAAAGAAGTTGTCCGCACCGACCGCCTCGCGAATTTCAACATTCGCACCGTCGAGCGTGCCGATTGTCAATGCGCCGTTCATCATGAATTTCATATTGCCGGTGCCGGAGGCTTCCTTTCCGGCGGTCGAAATCTGCTCCGATAATTCCGCTGCCGGACAGATGACTTCCATGGCTGACACATTGTAGTCAGGCAGGAACAACAAGCGCAGCAGTCCCTCGGTTTCCGGTGCGTTGTTAATGACATCGGCGACACTATTGATGCTCTTGATGATCGCCTTCGCCATTTCATACCCGGGGGCGGCTTTGCCCCCAATAATAATTGCCCGCGGTACCAAGCCCTTTGCATCGCCGCGGACGATACGGTCGTAGAGATGAACGGCATGCAGCAGGTTCATGAGTTGTCGCTTGTACTCGTGAATCCGTTTGACCTGAACATCAAAGAGCATTGTTGGATCAAGTTTGAGTTTGCAACGTTGTTCGATCAGCGCCGCAAGGCGTCGCTTGTTCTGCAGCTTGACCGATTGCCATTGGGCCTGGAAGCCAGCGTCGTCTGCGAACTCCCGAAGCCCCTCGAGCTCGCTCAGGTTAGTGACCCAACCGTCGCCCAGCTTTGAATTGATCAGGTCGGTGAGGCCCGGGTTGCAGGCTGCAAGCCAGCGCCTTTGCGTGACGCCATTCGTTTTGTTGTTGAAGCGCTCCGGCCACAACTGGTAGAAATCGTTAAAAAGACCATCCTGCAGGAGCTGTGAATGTAAAGCGGCAACGCCATTTACTGAATAGCTGCCCACGATTGCAAGGTAGGCCATGCGTACAACGGATTCGTGGCCCTCACCGATGAGCGACATTCGCCGGATTCTGTCGTCGTCACCCGGCCAGCGTTCACCGAGTTCTTTCAGGAATCGACCGTTTATTTCATGAATGATCTCAAGGATACGCGGCAGTAGCCGGGCAAACAGCGACTCCGTCCAGACTTCGAGGGCTTCGGGCAATAGCGTGTGATTGGTATAAGCCATTGTCTGCCGTGTTATTTCCCAGGCGTCATCCCACTCGAGACCATGCTCGTCGAGGAGTATGCGCATCAGTTCCGGCACCGCAACAGCCGGGTGCGTGTCGTTCAACTGAAAGCAGTTCTTGGCAGCGAATTCGCTAAAGTCGTCGCCATGCCGTTCGCACCAGGCCCGGACCGTGTCCTGCAAGCTTGCCGATGCCAGCAGGTACTGCTGGCGTAGCCGCAGTTCACGGCCCGTCTCCGTCACCGCGTTTGGGTACAACACCATGGTGATGTTTTCAGCCGCATTCTTCGCGGCAACGGCTTCTGAATAGTCACCTGCATTGAATTCTTCGAGGTCGAACTCGTCTGTTGCCGCCGAGGACCAGAGACGCAAGGTATTGACGACATTGTTGCGATAGCCGGGAATCGGGACGTCAAAGGGAATGGCCAAAACGTCCTGCGTTGCTATCAGCCGATGACGCAGACGCCCGTTCTCATCCTGGTAGGGCTCACTGACGCCACCAAAGCGAATAAGCTGCGCCAGTTCGTAGCGCTCGACTTCCCACGGAAATCCGTCGCGCAGCCAGGGGTCCGGCGCTTCGACCTGGTAACCCCCCTCGATGCGCTGGTGAAACATCCCGTAGCGATATCGCAGGCCGTAGCCAACTACCGGCAAGCGCAGAGTCGCACAACTGTCCAGAAAACAGGCGGCGAGCCGACCAAGGCCACCGTTGCCGAGTCCGGCGTCATGTTCCTGTTCGCAGATCTCCTCGAGATCCATGCCCGCTTTTTCAAGTACGTCCGCCGCTGTCTTGTCGATATCGAGATTGAACAGCGCGTTGCGCAGCAGGCGGCCAACCAGGAATTCGAGCGACAGGTAACTGACTCGCCGGCAGTCAGTGTCATTGATGGCCGCATTGGTTCGCTTCCATCGTTCGAGCAATCGATCGCGCGTTGCGTAAACCAGCGATTTGTAGACAAAGGGCGAGGGGTCCTGCAGATCTCGCTGCCCGAGCATGTGTCCGTAGTAGCGAGAGAAATCCCGGAGGATGCTGTCGGCGTTCATTTCAAGGCGCGGTGTTTCCGGTACTTTGGGTCCGGTCTTGGTGGCGAGTGTGTGTCTTCCGGGCACTATCGGGTTCTCCTGGGGTATTACTTTTGGGGTTAGCTTGTGCGCTGTAAAATCAGCGTAGCGAGTGGTGGCAGCGTCAATCTGACTGAGGCGGGTTGTCCGTGTGATTCCGTTGCTTCGGATTCAATGACAGCCGGGTTGCTGACGCCACTTCCGCCATACTTTTGATCATCGGAATTGAGGCGCTCACGATACCGGCAATGCATCGGAACGCCCATTCGGTAGTCGTAGCGGACAACCGGCGTGAAATTTGAAACACAAACTACGAAGTCGCCATTCCGGGCGCGCCGTGTCCACGCGAAGACGCTGGAGTCACTGTCATCAACAATGATCCATTCGAATCCTTCGTGGCGACAATCCTGTTCATGCAAAGCAGGGACTTCCCGGTAAACCTGGTTCAGGTCGCGGACCAGGCTTTGCACGCCCCGATGCAGCGGCTGCTCCAGCAGGTGCCAGTCGAGCGACGCATCGTGGTTCCATTCACGAGCCTGTGCGAACTCACCGCCCATGAACAGCAGTTTCTTGCCGGGGTGGGTGTACAGGAACCCATAGTAGGTGCGCAGGCTGGCGAAGCGTTGCCATTCGTCGCCTGGCATCCGGCCCAACAACGAGCGCTTCCCATGAACGACCTCGTCGTGTGATAACGGCAGCAGGAAGTTTTCGCTGAATGCGTAGGCGAGACCAAAGGTCATTCGGTTGTGATGATACTTGCGGTGTATCGGTTCTTCCTGGATGTAGGACAAGGTGTCGTTCATCCAGCCCATGTTCCATTTATAGGTAAATCCAAGTCCGCCGTCGTAGGTCGGGCCGGAAACGCGCGGCCAGGATGTCGACTCCTCAGCAAAGGTCATCGCTCCGTGTTCGTGTACGAGTTCGTTCAGGCGTTTCAGAAACGAAACGGCCTGGAGATTTTCATTCCCGCCGTGTTCGTTTGGTAGCCATTCACCCTCTTCGCGTGAGTAATCGAGGTAAAGCATCGACGCAACGGCGTCAACGCGCAGTGCATCGATATGAAACTCATCGATCCAGTACAACGCGCTTGCCAGCAAGTAGTTGCGAACTTCATTGCGGCCATAGTCAAATATCAATGTGCCCCAGTCGACGTGTTCGCCCCGCCGCGGATCGGCATGTTCGTACAATGCAGTTCCGTCGAACCGTGACAGGCCGTGAGTATCTCTCGGGAAATGCGCGGGGACCCAGTCGATAATGACGCCAAGACCGGCCTCGTGGCAGCTATTGACGAAATGCCGAAAGTCATCCGGCTCTCCGAATCGATAGGTCGGCGCACACATACCGATGGGTTGATAGCCCCATGAACCATCGAATGGATGCTCGGTTACCGGCATGAGCTCAATGTGGGTGAATCCCATGCCAACGGCGTAGGCGACAAGCTCGTCCGCAAGTTCGCGGTAGGACAGCCAGCGATATCCGTCGTCATGCCGGCGACGCCAGGAGCCAAGATGCACTTCATAGATGCTCAACGGCTGGCTGAGGTCGGGCGCGGTACCGCGCCGCTGCATCCAGTCGCTGTCGGACCAGTTGTATCGGGTGTCATAGACGCGCGCTGCGTTGCCCGGAGGCGCCTCATGGTAGTGCGCGAGCGGGTCGGTCTTTAGCGGCAACAGTTTGCCCGCGGCATCCACGATTTCAAATTTGTACAAGTCGTTCTGGCCGACAGCAGGAATGAAGATGTCCCAAACGCCAATGTCAGGATGCAGGCGCATTGGATGGCGCCTGCCGTCCCAATCGTTAAAGCTGCCGACGACGCTCACCCGACCGGCATTGGGCGCCCAGACCGCGAAGTGTGTTCCCCGGACTCCCTGCAATGTCAGCAAATGCGCGCCGAGTTTTTCATACAACTGGTGGTGTTCGCCTTTGCCCAGGAGGTGCAGGTCGAGGTTGCCGAGCGCCGATGAAAACCGGTACGCGTCTTCGATCTCGTAGCTGTCCCCGCCAGCAGTCGTGATTCGCAGCCGATAGGCGACGACCTTCTTTGGTATTGAAGCGGAAAATATCCCGTCTGCGTGCACGCGACGCATCGAGACAAGCGCGTCACCCGATTCATCCAGCACCTCGGCACCGCTGGCGTGCGGCTGGAAAGTCCGGACCAGGGTTTTCTTGCCATTGGCGTGAGGACCCAGCACCCAAAATGGATCGCGGTGCCGACCCATGGCGAGATCGGTTAAGTCTGTAGGTTTCAAGGCGATGACGTCGGCTCCCCGCTAACGGGTCATGTGCAGTTCCTGGCCAAGCATGTCAGGTGTGACGAGTGTTATGCCGCTCTCCGTGATACGAAAGCCACGTGCTCGGTCCGCATCCGGGTCTTCACCAATTACAGTGCTCTCGGGAATTATGGCCCCACGGTCGACGATGGCTTTATTAATTCGGCAATGACGTCCGACCACGACATCCGGCAACAGCAAGGTATCGGAAACCGTGGTGAAGGAATTCACTGTGCAATTGGAATACAGCAACGAGTGGTGAACGTGAGATCCGGATATCACGCAGCCGCCGGAAACCATCGAATCGGTAGCGTAGCCACGGCGTTCGGGAAGATCAAAAACAAATTTTGCCGGTGGCAACTGCGACTGGTGCGTCAGTATCGGCCAGTGCTGATCGTAGAGATTGAGTTCCGGTGTCACTGACACGAGTTCCATGTTGGCTTCCCAGAATGCGTCGAGGGTTCCAACGTCTCGCCAATAGGCCTGCTTCTGCGTGACCGGGTCTCGAAACTTGTATGCGTAGACCTGATACTTGTCGATGATCGACGGAATGATGTTTTTTCCAAAATCGTGTTGCGTTTTAGGATCGTCGGCGTTCTTGATCAGTTGCTCGTAGAGGAAGTCAGTGTTGAAAACGTAGTTGCCCATGGACGCCAGGCACAACTCGGTCTGCCCGGGAATCGGTGTCGGATTCGCCGGCTTTTCGTCAAAGGCGATCACCCGTCCGCTTTCATTGATTGTCATGACACCAAGCTGTCCTGCAGCTTCAGCTATGGGCACCTCGATACAACAAACCGTCATATCGGCCTGTTTCTCAGCGTGTTCGACCAGCAGGTTGCCGTAATCCATCTTGTAGACATGATCACCGGCAAGAATTAAAACCTGCTTGGGCTCGTGGGTTCGAATAATGTCGAGATTTTGATACACCGCATCCGCTGTGCCTCGATACCATTCGCCGCCGACTCGCTGTGAAGCCGGCAATATGTCAATAAACTCAGTCGCTTCAGCGGCATAGCGTGACGACCAACCGTGTACGAGATGTCGAATAAGTGAGTGCGCTTTGTATTGCGTTGCTACGCCAATGCGTCGAATACCGGAATTGACGCAATTGGATAGCGGAAAATCGATAATTCGAAATTTGCCACCAAA
>JAUHYO010000142.1 GCA_030426325.1 Gammaproteobacteria bacterium
GGCGTAGTCAATCCGTACATTGGCCAACTCCGGGTAGATTCGGGTCATTTTCTTTCGGTGCCGTTTCTTGATGTATTCAGGATCACTGCCGAAATAGTTGAAACGTCCGCCAAACAACAGTCGTTTGTCGGCGCTCAGGCGAAAATACTCGAGCACGAAATTGGGGTCACAAACCGCCAGGTCACGAGGATTGATTCTGGCAATAACATCAGCCGCTAACGGCTCCGTCGCGACTATGAAACTGTTGACGGGAAACATGATGTTTCGCAATTTGCGTTCAAGCCTGTGGTAAGCATTGCCGGCAATGACGACCGCGTCTGCGGTTACAGAGCCGTCAGCCGTTACGACACGAGGTCGACGGGATTTTTCGATTTTCAGGACCGGCGACTGTTCGTAAATCGAAGCGCCCAGGCTTGTGGCTGCCCGTGCTTCGCCAATACAGAGGTTCAAAGGGTGAAGATGGCCGTTGCCCATATTAAGCAATGCACCGATATAGGCGGTGGTGCCGAGTGTTTCGCAGGTCTCGTCACGCGACAGGATACGCACCTCGTGGGGGAACGCTGCTGGTCTTCCTGGAAAGCGGCCAGGTGACGTTTCCGGATAGCGACATCGAGATAGCCAAACTTCAGATCGCATTCAATGTTGTACTGGCGCACACGATCACGAATGATGCGGTGCCCCTCCCAGCGAAGTTCGCCGAACAGGTCATCTGGTTCCTTGCGCCAGTGTTTTGCAATACGCATTTCACCGGCAATTCCACCAATCAACTGTCCGCCATTGCGCCCGGATGCGCCCCAGCCAACCTTGTTCGCTTCAAGGACACGAACCTGGTATCCGCGCTCGGCAAGGCACAGCGCAGTTGAAATGCCGGTAAAGCCTGCACCGATGACGCAAACGTCCGTATTGTGCGCGCCCTTCAGCGGCGGATAGTCGGTCGCGTAATTGACGGTGGCGGCGTAGTACGAACCCGTATGAGTGCTGTGCAGAGTCACGTACCGATACTATCCGAGAACTCGTAGGGAGCGGAAGAGCGCCTGATCGAGGATGGCTGCATTCAGCGAGCCTGCTGCAAAAAAAAGACGGGGTCTTTAGTCGACGGTGATAATGCCGTGCCGAATCGCATAGTGGACCAGGCCGGGAACATTATTGATATTGAGCTTCTGCATGATCTGGCTGCGATGCGTTTCAACGGTTTTCGGGCTGATACACAGTTTTTCAGCGATATCGCGAGTGCTGATACCTTCGGCTATCGCCTGCAGTATTTCGCGTTGGCGCGACGTCAGCGCGTCCTGCAACGTTGTTTCCGCGGACTTACTGAGTATATGCGTTCGCATCGTGTCGCCAATTGACGGGCTGAGATAAACGCCGCCACTGGCGACTTTTCGGATAGCGGCTTCGAGTTCCTCTGGCGCGGCGTTTTTGACCAGGTAACCGCGTGCGCCGTTCTGCAGCGAACGAACCACATACTCCTCACTGGCGTGCATGGAAAGCATGATTACCTTGGCGGCCGGATTGGCAGACACGATTCGCTTGGTCGCCTCCAGACCGTTGAGATCCGACATCGCGATATCCATGATGAATACATCGGCGATATCTTTTCGCGCCAAAGCGACAGCCTCGCGCCCGCTGCCCGCCTGCGCGACAACCGCAATATCCCTGAGGGGGGCGAGCAGGGCCGACAGCCCGTCACGGACGATCTGGTGGTCGTCAACCAGCGCTATTCGAATACCCGACATGCCTTTCGATCACTAATCGGCAAAACAAACAGTGATATTCGTACCCTGTTTTGGCTCAGAAGTCACCTTGAATATGCCGCCAGCCAACACGACACGTTCGCGCATCGTGATCAGGCCGAGTCCGCCGCCCCTGGATCGTCCCAGCATGACGTCATCGACATTGAAGCCTCGGCCATCGTCGGCTATTTCCACGCACAGGTATTCGTCCTGCCGGTAGATACTGACGACAAGCGATTCAGCTTGCGCATGTTCGAGAACATTGGCAACGGCCTGTTGCACGACTCGAAAGCAGGCTATAGATACATCGGGCGAAAAGTCTTCGTCATCGACGTTGGCTTCAAAGGTGATTTCGAAGTCGAAGAATTTTTGTTGGCTGGTCAGGTACCAACGCAGTGCCGAGACAAGGCCCAGATCGTCCAGGGCTGCGGGCCGGAGCTCGAGTGACCAGTTGCGAACTGCATCCATCAGGGTGTCAATACGTCCGATAGTTTCTCTGACCGGGTCGGCAAAGTTGCGCGTCAACGCGGCCGAATGCAGATTCATTTTGGTTGCAACCAGGTGTTGAGCGATATCGTCCTGCAAACGGCGGGCAATGGTTGTTCGATCGTCCTCGTGGGCTTTAAGCACCCGGAATACCAGGTCCTTCATCTGTTGCCTGGCGTGAATCTTGTCCGTGATATCGACAAAGATTGCTGTGGCACCGGTAATCTTTCCACTGCTTGCCCGAATAGGCGCGAAACTTCCGCGAAGCCACCTTTCAGTATCGTCCGGCCGGACGATTCTGCAAACAAACCCGTCGGTTACCACGGCGTTTGTCAGGGCCTGATAGAGCGGGCCGGAACCGAACTTGAATTCACTTCCATCTTCGGCATAGAAGCGAATGTGTTGCATGAATTTTTCAACGTTTGCCAATTGAGACGGCAACGACGCGAGTCCAAATGACTCGAGCCCGGCCGGGTTTACGCTTTTGATCTCATACTCGTCGGTTATGACGACGATAGCGGCCGGGGAATGTTCAACGGTATTCGCGAGTTGCATGCGAACGCCGTCGAGCTTGGTCGTCGCGTCTTCCAGCTGGTGAGACTTTTGATCCGCTATCGCTGCGAGGGCATCTCGCGCATGTGTCAATTCGCGTTGGCTTTCTGCCAGCGACGCGGCCAGGCGCACCAGCTTGTCCCTGCGATCACCGATCAGAATGGCGATACCGAATGCAATGAGAATGCCGAAACCGAGTTGAACTGCGCCACCTGTCAGGCTGCTTGGTCCGTAGCCTACGATCGAGCTGTGGACAACGAAAGCGGCAACAACCAGCGCGGCAACAATGCCAACGCGGCGCCCCGAGTAACCTGCTGCCAGCGCCACGGCTGCATACAAAATCAGGAACGGCACCGGCATTGGCAGGGCGATACGCCGAGCCAACTCAATTGCCAGAACACACAGCACGACACCGAGTATCGTCGCGACGTCCACCCGCCAGGCGCGTTTTAGCGCAGCGCTTCCAGGGGCTGGTGGCTCACTATCGAGTTCAGGCTGTAGCACGTGTTCGCATGACTCCCTGTCAAATTGATCACGGTCCGCGCCGCAATTGCGCGACGAAGCAAGATTCGGCGCTTTCCACGGACCAATATCGCACTGCGTTTCGTTCGGCGATATCAGGAAATACCTTATTCGTCCCCCCGGCTATCCGGTTTCGGCCATACATATCAGTGAGTTATGTGGGCGGTAAGGGATTTCCTTAGGTGCTTTCAGAGAATTCCCTATATCTGGGCGTTCGCGACCTCCGCAGAATGCGCGATTGAGCGTCGTGGCCCGAGTTCGGGTCACCCCGATGGACCCGGTTCAAGCCTGAAGAATATGATTCCTGAATTTACTCCTTACATCCTTGCCGCCGTCATGGTGTTCCTTGTTGTTGTCGTTCTGGTCGCTGCTTTTCTGTTGAGGCCGGTACACCGATACGGCTACAAACACCTTTATGAGGCCCTGCGGGAAACGACGTTCGATTCGGTTTTTTTGCTGGATGGCGATGGCCGGATAAAGGCGGCCAACGAAGTTGCCGTCGGCAAGTTTGGCCAGACGCTGGACACTATGCTGGATCAACCGCTCAGCAGTTTATTTGTGCGTGAAGACGAAGGTCAGTATGCAGGTGTTGTCGAAGCAGATGCCGTTGTGGAACGAGATTTTTATCGCAATTCGCGAACAATTCACGCGATGGCGGTCGGTCCTGGCCAGCAGGAGTTTCGTGCCGAGATCAGGGTTCGGCCGGTATTTGGCAGTCTGCAACCGAGATTTGTCGTCGTGATCCGTGAGGTCAAACCGAAGCCTGCCAGGCCTCGAGACCTGGGCGCGACCGACCAAAAATACCGTCGGATGTTCAACCAGGACCGCCCCCATGAGGGCGATCCCGTTGATGTACAACAGCACGCCACGCAATAGCACAGCCGGTCGCCACGTCGGCTGTGCGTGGTTGCCCTATACTGTTCTAGGGTTTTCTAAACAGCAGTGTAAACCGGTCGGTATTACCGCTCACCGAACGCCGACCGACTTCATATTCCAGTTCGTCGTCCGCACGAAAGTGCAGGTCTGAGAAAGCAACAAATTCAAATCCCAGGTCCAGCAGCTCTTTTATGGCCACAACAGGATCCAGTCGTCGGCGATTCTCATTATTGAGCTCTTCCATATGCCGGCGGGTATGGTCAACGACGCCGTAGAGGCCGCCGCTCGCAAGTGACTTGAAAACCTGCCGATTCATGATTTCACGCGAACGTTCATCAAAATTGTGCAGGTTTCTGAAGGTCAGGACCAGGTCGAGATCGGATACGCCGAAATCAAATTCGTCCAATGCATAGAAGCGACTGCCCTCAGGCCGTCGAAGATTTTCGTTTGTCGTCAACACCTGCACATTGTCAAATCCCGGGGTTCCGGCAATGTTCTCTGCGACCCGACCGGTTCCCAGTGCAACATAGAACTCGCCGTTTTCGGCCAGGACTGGCGCGAGCACGCGCGTATACCAACCGCCGCCGGGCAAGAGCTCGAGTACGCGCATGTTGTCTTTCATGCCAAAGAATTTCAGCGTCTCGAGCGGCAGGCGATTGCCATCCCGGTCGCGATCGGCCTGTGGCCGCGACTCTGCCTGCAGCGCGGCCGTCACTTTGTCGTCGATCTCGTTGGCGGCCAGTGCGCCGATAGAAAATGGCAATAGAAAAACTGCAAGCAAAGCTTTCATCAGGAATACCCCAGGCTAAACGAAAACGAAGCGTAGCAGGTTGGCAATTCGCCTTCTATTCAAATAGCTATGAAAACAAATGAATGAATGCCGCTGGTTGGGTAATCGCAACGAATATCAATCCGCTGGCTGCACCGCACAGGTGGGCATCGTGGTTGATCCGGCCGGTATTCTGTGTTGACGCCCAATAGGAATAGGCAACATAGCCAATGGCGAACAACACGGCTGGAATGGGTACCGGAATCGGAATAATCATCAACGTGGTTGTCGGGAAGTAGACGATATAGGCAAACAAGACTGCGGAAATCGCACCGGATGCGCCAAGCGATGCATACCCGGGGTTATTTCGATGTTTGTACCAGGTGCAGGAATGGCTCACGACAAGCCCGAAGAAATACAGTGCGAGGAAGGGAATCGTCCCGAGGAAGTTTTCCATCGGGAAGGCGAAAAAGTAGAACGTGAACATGTTGAACAACAGGTGACCAACATCGGCATGGACAAAGCCGCTCAGAATAATCGTGTCGTATTGATGCTTGCGGTGGAATTGATACGGCCGGAACAGGCACATCTCGATGATCCGTGGCGACTGGAACAGGCCAAGCAGGCTGATTCCAATGGTCAGAGCCATGATGAGGGGTGCCGCAATGTGTCCGTTTTCAAACATTTTCAGTATTGCCTCATTCGGGAATTATTGTGGGTCATTACTTTACATAACGCCAGGATCGTGTTCGTCTCAACGACGGCGCCTTTTCTGGCAAACGACCTGGATCCATGGCTAAAGATACGCGGGAAACCGCCGATGATATAGATATGTGAATTCTTGTTTCCGGGGCGAGGCCTGAGTGAGTCAGCGAAACTACATTCAGCCGGCATGTTGTGTACTGCTGGCTTTGCTCCTTGCGACCTCGTCGCTGGCGGCAGACGGGTCTGCCGTGATGCCGTTTCGAAGTTACACTGTTCTCGACGGACTGACGCAATCCAACGTTTCCGATATCAAGCAAGACCAGTCCGGTTACCTTTGGGTCACCACCGCCCGCGGTCTCAACCGCTATGACGGAAATATCTTTCAGCATTTTACGATCGCCGATGGATTGCCGAATAACTGGCTGACGACGGTCCACGTCGCCCCGAATAACGTCGTATGGACCGGTGGTCAGAATGGCAGCATTTCGATTCTCCAGGGCGCGCGGGTTCTGTATACGATTGCCCCGAGCGAAGGGGCGAACAAACCGGTTCTGGCGCTTGAATCGGCTGGCGGTGTTGTTCTGGCTGTCGTCGAGGGCGTCGGCGTCCTGAAAATATCCAGGGATGGCGACATCTACAGCAGCGAATACCTCGCTGGGACCGCCGCAACGGGCATTACCGATCTCGCTGTCAATGGTGATGTCGTTTACGTTGAGTCCACGACAGGTCTGTATCAACTCCATTACCAAGCCGAAGCGAAGCTCGAACTTCTGGATGCCGATATTCGGAGAATTCACGTCGATGACAGCGGCGTCTTGTTTGCGGCCAGCAAGGCGCGAGCACTGGGTGTATTTGACGATGGTGGGTTTCACGCGAAGGCTGTCATTCCGACCGAGCTCGAGCTCGTCAGTATCGCAACTGATAAAAACGACATGCTTTGGGTCGCGTCGTCCTCTGAGCTCTTCCGCTTTAATCGCCTCGACGGCGAAGCGGCGCCTGGCGGTTTACCAGTACAAAAGTTCGATGGTCTTGACCGCGTGACCTCCATTTTTGTCGATTCTGAAAATTCACTGTGGTTGTCAACAGGCGCCGGGATGACCCGCTTCCTCGGAGACCGGTTTCGGCACTATCGATTAAGAACGAGTGACGACCTGGTAACGGTATGGGGCGTTGCCGAAGACCGACGCGGACGTTTCTGGTTCGCAACTCAGAACAACTTGCTGCGACGTGAGCTGGACGAATCGCTGACAATTGTGGGTCAAAAACACGGTTTGCCAGCCGGCACGGTGCGGGACGTGGTGATTGACGAGGCAAATACCATCTGGGCGGGCATGACTAATCGCGGCCTGTTCAAAATTAATGCCGAATCGCTGCAGGCAGAGTATATCGATGGGACAAAAGATCTGGAAATTCTCGATGTCGACATCGCAGAAAATGGTGCTATATGGTTCTCGACCATTCGCTCGGGCGTGTTTCGTTTCGAACCGGAAACAGCGACACTTACCAAATACCCGACGCCGAAGCCCACCTCAGTTTACACACTGGACACCTGGACGGATGGGAGTATTTGGTATGCGGCAGATGAAGTGGGCATCGTGCATATGCAGCCAGGGAAAGACGGGAGTTTCAGCGAACGAATTATCGTCGACCCTGACAATACGTCGCGAAGACTTTTCAACCATCTGCGTTTGACCGGCGCGGATGCCGCCTGGATTTCGACTGAAGAGGGCGGTGTTTTTTATTATGAGTCCGGTCATTTCACGGACTATGGCAAACACTCACCACTTGCAGACCAGACCGCTTACTTTGTGGAGCCACTGGACAACGGCACAATTGTCGTCGGTGGTGAGCAGGGCCTTTACCAGTTCGTGCCGGGAGAGTCGCGCTTTATCCATTACGGCCCCCAATTGGGGTTTATAGGAATGGAGACCAATGTCCACTCGAGTTTTCTTGATTCCACCGGATGCCTCTGGATTGGCACGGTCGATGGGGCGACCCGCATGGACGCATCGCAACCAATGCCGGAAATTCCCGAACCCACGCCGACCATTATTCGTATGGAGTCGGAATCCGATGGCCGACAGATTCACGATGGACAGGAACTTGAGCCGACTGACTTCGGCGCCCACGTTGAGTTTGCAGCGATTTCTATTCTGGCTCCGACCACGATGCAATACAGCTATCGCCTTGTCGGGGCGGACCAGGCGGGGGGAACGCCGACAACCAATCGCTCGGTCAGTTACCCGAAAGTTACGCCGGGCAATTATGAGT
>JAUHYO010000143.1 GCA_030426325.1 Gammaproteobacteria bacterium
GTTCGCCGTATTCGGATTCGACAAGTCATCGAACACCAGGCCGTCAATGATGACACCCGACGTAGAGCTGCCGTAAACAATACAGGTTGAACCCGTGATAACTGCTGTACTGCCTTCAACAAGCCGTAACGTGACGTTGTCCGTCGTGATCTGCAGCTCAGCCATGTCCTCGTAATCATCCGGGGCAACAGCACTGTCGAGTCCGATAATGTCGCCGTCCACTGCGCCGCCTACGGCCGCAGCGAGTGATACCTCACCGTCCGCGATGAAGCTGTGGATGAAGTCTCTCGTCGTGTCAGTCGGTGATTCGACGAATGCGGCGCCATCGGTATACGTTGCGGTGACCGTCACCGTAAGACCGAGTTGAGCGGGTTGCAGTACATAGTCGTTGGTGGTTTGCGCAGTGACAACGTTCGCGAGCTCGGTTCCGTTCTCATCTGTCCAAACGTAGTTGATAGCCGGAACCGCACCGAAGCCGTTGCCGTCTACGACGGATGCGGTGAGCGTCGCGCCTACTTCAATAACCCCTGAAATCGCCACACTTCCTGCGGCTGATGGTGGCGTAACCGGGCCTACCGCTGCAGACGTCAGGTCTTCGTCGTAGCCGTCATCATCGGTGTAGGTTGCGCTGACCGAGATGTTTTCTCCAACGTGGTTGTTTGCAAGCGTGATGCTCACGCCGGTTTCGCCAGCCAGCGGTCCCGTGACACTTCCGATCCACTGATAATTCACGACCCCAAAGCCGTTACCGTCGGTGAGCACCGCGTTGAGCACCTCCCCAACGGTCGTGCCGCCTGGCGGCACGTCGATTACCAGTGTCGGTGCTGCATTCAGCGACGTAACGGTAATTGAATTGGATATCGCGGTGGACGTAAGACCTTTGTCATCGGTGTATTGAATTCGCACCGAGACTGCCGCACGACCCTCAGCAGCCGTCAACGTATAGGTCGAGCGATCCGCGCCGGATATCGCGCTGCTGTCCGCGTACCATTGATAGGCAACCGTGTTTTGCTGCACGCCATCAGGATCAGACAGTACGGCGGTGAGCGTCTCACCGACCAGGCCAACGCCGGAGATAACCGCGGAGCCGGAACTATTGTTCGTGCCGAAGTCCGAAACTTCTCTGTCTCCCCCACCACAGCCGACCAGTGCCGCTGCAACCCCTGCCAAAAGAAGTAGTTTTAAATTCATTTTTTTCGTACCTCGACTACAGATTCTTAGTTTGCGCAGCGCTTCGCTGCATATCGAAAGGGAAGCCCCGCTTCCTTCCAAAAAAGGGACGGCGAGCATCAGGCGCACCGTCTCTTTGGGGATCTAGAACTTAGCTCGGACGCCGAAGAATATTCTCGGGCCGTAGTAGTTCATTTCACCCAGGTTGTCGTCAGTAAAGAAGTACTGAGCTTTGGGCTCGTCAAACAGGTTGATCGCCTTGACCGACAGTTCGATGTTGTCAGTAATATCGTAAGACGCTCGAGCCTCCCAGACACCCACGTCACCGACGTACCGCAAGCGGGTCCCGTTTGACGTGTACGGCTGGAAATACTCACTTCGATATTTGTAAATCAGTGAACCATCAAACTCGCCGGCCTGGAAGTAAAGCTGACCAGAGAACGTCTCTCGTGAGAAACCCGGAACATTGCCCGGCGGGATGATGCCGATGTGCGTCTGGACAAAGTTGCCGTTCGAGTCGATAAAGCCGCGATCACCGTACATGCTGTCGTGGAACTCGAAATCAGAGTCGGCGTAGTTGTAGCTGATCTTGCCGCCGAACCCGCTCAGGAAACCCGGCAGGTAAGAGAAGCTGTGTGAGCCGGTCAGCTCAAAGCCTGTCAAAGTACTGGTCGAGTCGTTTGTTTGTTGCAGCGTTATCGGGAAGTCCAGTGTTACACCATCCACCGTGTATTGCTCTTGCACGACGGTATTGGTGAAGCCACCGGTGAACTCCTTGACGTAAACCGTAGCGGCAAGGATTGAGTCGTCGTTCGGATACCATTCCAGTGCGACGTCATAGTTCCAGGACGTCAGCGGGTCCGCATACGGGTTACCCGATCCCGTCACGCCGGTCAGCAGCGCTTCAACGGTCAATGGGTCTTCATCATCATCAGCTACCTGGAAGCTTCGCTGGAAGCCCATGTCACCCGGGTTGGCTCGAGACAGGCCACGGAAAATTCCTGCTCGCAGCGCGATATCGTCGGTCAGGTCCATCACGAAGTTGAAGCTCGGCAGAACTTCGGTGTAATCGTGCTTCGCGGCGATTGCCTCGAGGTCACCGGTTGTCTGGAGTGAAAGTTCGAGCGTTGTCGGATCCGTCAGAATGACGAAAGCACTTCGGTAGCCAATGGCGGTTACGTCGGTCTGCACAACGCGAACACCGAAGTTACCGCGAACGGGCTTGCCGCCCCACTCGCCGTCGTAATTGGCCTTCACATAGAACGCCAGCGTATCTTCGCCGACATCCACCGTCTCGGGGTGATTTCCAAGTACCGGGTAGGCAAGCGTTTCGCTGTTGCCTGCCAGGATGGCATTCAGTCGACAGGTGTTGTCGAACGTCGCCCAGCTGTTGTACGAGTCAATGACCCCGCCACTTGAATTGACGTTGGTCACCAGCGCGCCGGCGTCAGCAGAGTTCAGGTAACCGGCTTCCGGAAAGCCTGCTGCACACGCCATAACCGTTGGGTCGGCATCGCCAACCGTGTAGGTGAAACGCGCGCCGTTGCTGTCCGAGCCACTGCCACCGCGAGCGGCGTAATACGACAGCTCGGAGATTCGTGCGCCGAAATCGACACTGTCAATAAACCCGCCGTTCATTGCGTAATTGAAATCGAAACGAGCCGCGTCAATCGTGTTCTCTCGATCCGCGTCGGTATCGAGACGCACGCGCAATCCGTCGTCAAAGTTCAGAGGATTGGTAATGTCGAAGTCTTCGACCGTCCAGGTGACAAAGCCTTCGTTATTGCGCGTGAATGTTACGTCCTGCCGGCTTTGGCTTTGCTGGCGGAACGAAGCCTGCTGTTCAACGCGAGTGGTTTTAGACGATGACAAATCGGCGATGACGCTAAGCCGATCGGTGATGTGGTATTCGGCGTCGATGCCCCAGCCCGTATATTCTTCGGTTCGGGAGAACAGCTCGCCGTTCGAGTCGATGTCGGTCTCGCCTGCCCAGCTCGTAACCACGCCGTTGGACTGGAATACCAGCGCGTCAAGCGTCGTGCCGCGAGTATTGCGCTTCATGTTGGCGAAGTTCAGATCCTGGCGATCTTCCGTCTGCAGTCGTTCAGACCATTGAACATCAAGGTTTATGTCCAGCCGGTCATTGGGCTGCCATTGGAATGCTGCAAAAACGGAGTCACGCTCATCGTGCGTATCGTTCTGGCGGAAGCCGCGCGAGCTGCTGGCCCATGCATAGGGACGGTCGTCATCGACAGCATCGCCGGTCGCAGGATCTATGGCCGTGTTGAACGCACCATTCGTACCTGAGCCTGCGGGGTTGTCCTCACAGTCATCGTCGGTGCCCGTCAGGTTTGAATAGCCTTGCAGGGGATCGTTATCCGCAAGACAGGCAAACAATGAAGTGCCACTCGGGCTCGATGAACGCATCTCCTGTTCCGGCTGCGAAATGTCACTGCGCTGCAAACCAAAGGAAATACCTACCAGGCCGCCGTTGTCGAATTCAAACTGATCGACATAGCTACCGGTCAGCCGATAGCCAATGCCACCGGCCAGGGTGTCAGCGATGTCTTGCTGATCCGGGTTGTAGTTTCCTTTCAGGTCAACCTGGAAACGGCGCTTGCCGTAGTCGAGCGGCCGCAATGTTTCGAGCTCGATCAATCCGGCAACACCACCTTCAATCAGGCTGGCGTCCTGCGTCTTGTAAATCGCGAGCTTGTTCATCAGCTCAGACGGGAACTGCGAGAAGTTCACGGAACGGTCACCGGTGCCGTTCGTTGCCATACGGCCGTTGAACGTGGTGGCACTTAAGAAAGGCCCCAGACCTCGAATGGAGATTTCCGTCGCGCCGCCATTTTCTCGGTGTGACGATGCGCCGGTAATGGATTCGAGCGCTTCACCGATCGAAAGCGCGGGAAGGTCACCAATATCGGTCGCGGAGAGTCCATCAACGATAGTCGTAGAATTGCGCTTGATGTCGATTGTGCTTTGGATCGTTGCGCGGGTTCCCTGGACAACGATTTCTTCGATCTCGTCATCCTGAGCAAACGCGCTGCTTGCGATCGTGACGAGGCCGAGAATCAGCGTTTTCATAAACGGCATCTTCAGGAAGGTGGTGCGGCTACGCATATTGGAGTCCCCCGGTTTTTGTGTGCGATTGAGTTGCGTATTGACGTGTCGCGGCCCCCTGCCAAGCGACGAAAACGCTCGTTTTCAGAATGGCCGATTTCCCCCTGCTCTATTGTCGTTTCTTCGGCCAGATCGACACGTATGCGGACCAGCCTCGCATCGCTGTATATGAGTGTCAACCAATACAGCGGATGATTTATTCATATTGGTCCTACCAATTTACGCAAGATTCTGCATTTACTTGGTAAATTTGTGCTCTCTCGATTCAGACCGAAATCGCATTTCGCGCTCAATACACGTTGATTTGCGCAAAAAATCCGGCCGATTCAGGGGAAATCCCGCTGATTGGTAATCCATATCCGGAAAATTGGTAGATAGATTGATTACCCGGATTCGTCTCGGCCTAACCGAAAAGCGCCAGGCCTGGATGACCACCCCGGCCCAAGGCGCTGTTATTACCTTACTTTTCTGTGCAGACCAATTTCCGAACGAATTTCTGATTTGGTTAACCAATTTGCTCGCACCTGCGATCGCTGGCCTCGGCGCCTTTACATAGAACTACTAGGTATTGTAGGCTGGACACCACCCACCCGCTTCCCGGGCCGGGTATTAGCACATAGGCGGGAAACCTGGAGAGGCCTATGTCTACTAGAATCCTGACCGGAATTTCCTGTCTGCTCTTGTTGTTTTGCGGCGATGCCCGTAGTGACGCACTGAGCACCCTGTTCCTGCCCGCACACATCGAAGCCGACGACGGCGTGCTCGCCGTTCGAGCTGACTTCGGCGGCGTTGATTCGAGCGGCCGTATACCCGTCTACCTGGTCAATCGCATGGACCGTCCGGTGACGCTCGTCTCAGACAACAACGCCTTCGATCTCAAGCTTGAGTACCTGGACGACAACGGCAACTGGACGCGCGCACAACCGCACTACCCGAGCTACGGCTGCTTCCGCTCGATGTATGTGATCACTTTGGACCCCGGCCATTTCGTTGTCCTGGATGGGTTCCAGCGAGTCAATGGTGAAACCCGACAAGTCAGGTACCGGCTGCGTACGGATGACTTCGAGGTGGTGACGAACCAGGGTCAAGGCGTCGTTGCAGCAATTGATGTCGAGCGGGCCGCACACGACATCATGGCGATAAAGAATGCCGATTTTGCGCAAGTGTCTGCGATATTGCTCGATCAAACGTACGCGACAAACGACAGGATGATCGAATACGCGCGCTATCTTGCTATCGACGAACTCTCCCTGGGCCGATTCGATCTCGATGATTCACGCGATGCGCTGCGTGAACTGGAATCGCTGAGACCGGATCTCAGAAAAATTATTCGATGGGCTATGGCAAGCCTCGATGAAGTGGAGGCACGTGTAGCGCAGTAGGCTTACGATCAATCTTAAAGAATCTGGCTTGACTGCCGATAACTGACTTAACTCCATTCCCGCAATCCTGTGCACACAGGCCGGTCGTCGCCGAGTTGGCCGATTGATGCACATTCAAGGAGCCATCCGATTGGTCAGGTCCGTTTGTTCTGTTGTATTGCTGTGCGGCGCATTGACGCTCTTCTCGTCGTGCGACTTCTCGAGCAGCGGTCCCACCATCGTCGATCCGCCGCCGGCTGAGACCGACTTCCTTTGGGATCAGGACAACTGGGACGAAAAGGAATGGCAATGAAAGCACCCTTTCTTTTTGCCACAGTATTCGTCGTGCTTGCGAGTGGCGAATCGATCGCTCAAACGGAGGTTCCTCACACATTCGTTGGCGGCGACGCGGCGCTCGCATCCGAGGTCAATGAGAATTTCGATGCGCTCGGCCAGGCTATCGATGATCAAAATGCCGCTCTGTTGTCGCGCATGGATGAACAAAATCTGCGCTGGATGGGTGCCTGGCAGGCTGGAACCGAGTACGAAGTAAACGACCTCGTTGAATATCAGGGCACAACATTTGTAGCGATTGAAATGTCGACCGCCATTGTGCCGACGTTCGGCGACCCGTTTTGGGAGTTGTTCGCATCAGGCGGAGACGCTGGTCCTCAAGGTCAGCAGGGCCTGCAAGGACCGCCCGGAGAACAGGGCCTGCCAGGGATTGCGGGTCCACAGGGACCTGTTGGCGCCACCGGGCCGCAAGGTATACCGGGACCGCAAGGAAGCATGGGCCCGGAGGGGCTTCAGGGAATTCCAGGTGATACGGGTCCCCAGGGCATTCAAGGATTGCAAGGAAACGACGGCGCGACTGGCCCTGCAGGACCTGCGGGACCTGCGGGACCGCAGGGCATTCAAGGCGAGGTCGGACCGCAAGGACCACAAGGTAACGACGGACCTGCCGGGCCTGTCGGAAATACCGGGCCGCAAGGCGTTCAAGGTGAGGTCGGACCACAAGGCATTCAAGGCGATACCGGACCACAAGGTGCGCAAGGACCTCAAGGCAATGTCGGTCCGACCGGACCCGCCGGTCCCCAGGGTATTCAAGGCGAAGCAGGGCCACAGGGCATTCAAGGACCGCAGGGCAACGATGGCCCCATCGGCCCAGCGGGCCCGCAGGGTTTGCCTGGCAACGACGGTGCAACAGGCCCGCAAGGACCGCAGGGGATTCAAGGAGACACCGGGGCACAGGGCCCAACTGGCGCAGCGGGCGCAACAGGCGCGACGGGGGCAACCGGTGCGACTGGCCCGCAAGGTGACGCGGGACCGGAAGGACCGGCTATTGTCATCGTCGACGCCAACGACGTTGTCCTTGGCCGTGTTTTGCACGCCGTACAGACCTCAACGCCGGTCACGAACTATGGGTTGTTCTACTTCAATACCGGAGCGCAGTATGTGTTGCTCAAGGCCTACCGGGATTTCCTGACAAGTGGCGAAATCTACTTCGACGACGTGAACTGCCAGGGTAACGCTTATTCCAAAAACCTGCTTGGCGACGGTGGCAACCTGATTACTGACGATGAGTTTGCCATTGCGCCCGACGGAATCACGATCCTTCAATTGAATACGACCCCAGGTGCGAACTATCCCGGTACCGTCATACAGTCCGCCACTTCCGTAACCTACAATCCGATCACGAGACTCTGGGAATTCTCTTGCTCGGCAGCAACCGTTCTGCTTCAGACTGTTCAGCTAATGGACCCAGTGGCAGTTCTCCCGGCAACGACCGCCCCATACCGGCTAACGGTACGCTGATAAACTAATCAACCGATCAATCAGTCTCGCCAACCGGGTATTTGGCAAACCACGCGAGTATGTGATCGATCTTTGTGATGAGTTGGCTGGGTCGTCCTGCGATGTTGTGGGGCGCGTCGGGTATTTGCACCAACACCGTGTCGATGCCGCGAATCTTGAGTGCGCTGTAGAGCTGTTTCGATTCAGAGATTGGCGTACGGAGATCGGACATGCCCACCATCACCATGGTCGGTGTTTCGATGTTGCCGACAAGTGAGACCGGAGAAAACTGCATATAGGCTTCAATGTTCTCCCACGGCTGGCCCGGATACCGGTAGTTCGCGTACTGGTAATAGTTATCGGCCGTCAGCGTTTTGGATATCCAGTTCATGACGGGCTTGACCACGGCTGCTGCACGGAAGCGATTGTTCTTGCCGATGATCCAGGCGGTCATGATGCCG
>JAUHYO010000144.1 GCA_030426325.1 Gammaproteobacteria bacterium
TACGGAACGTATTGCTGAAGTCGCCGACTTGCTCGATTGGGACGACGAACAAATCGTTGTGAATCTGCAGGGTGACGAGCCTTCCATGCCGGCACAGTTGATCAATCAGTGTGCAGGCCTTCTGTCAGACGGTACGTCGGATATTGCAACGCTGGCGTCACCGTTCCTCAATCGCGAGGACTTCGAAAGTCCGAACTGCGTAAAGGTAATTCGTGACAACAAGGATCACGCGATCTATTTTTCGCGCGCGTTGATTCCGCATGCACGCTCGGCAGCGCAGCGGGATGCCGCTATGGAAAACGCGCTGCATCACCATGGCATTTATGCTTATCGATGCGGAGTCCTGCGGCAACTGGTGAATGCTGCACCGTCGCCACTGGAAGTCTGCGAGCAACTGGAGCAATTGCGAGCACTGTCGCTTGGAATGACGATTGCGGTTGGCGTACCGACATTGCGTCCCGGCATTGGAATCGATACCGAGGCGGATCTTCAGCGAGCGGCCAGGGACCTCAAAAGTTAGCTCTTTTCGTCATCCGACGAATGGCGGATTTCTTCTTCATAGACCTGTGAGACGGTCGCGCTTGCGGTTAGTGCGTCGCGAAACTCGATATGGTGTTCTGCAGTCGGGCTTTTTCGTCGATTCATTCGTTGAACCAGGTACAGCGCCAGCAGAACATGAATCACACCGGTAAATACGAAAAGTCCGGACGGGTTGCCCAGCGTCATCAGGCCGGCAGCGACAAAAGGACCGACGATGGCGCCCAGGCCGTACATCAGCAACAGGCCGCTTGAGACCATCACGTATTCATCGGTTTCTGCATAGTCGTTCGCATTGGCGACCGCAAGCGTGTAAAGCGGGAAGGCCACGGCACCCCAGGCAGCTCCGAGCAAATTGACGCGCAATAGCGTTAGTTCGTTGAATGTATAAACCATTGTCGCGGCAATACCGGCCCCAATGAGTGCTGTTGCGAGCAGCACTTTGCGGCGACCAATTCGATCAGACAGGTAGCCGATAGGCCACTGGGACACGGCGCCGCCGATGACTGTGGCAGTCATGAACCACGCTGCCCAGGTTGTGTCGCCCGCGATCCCCACGGTAAAGACCGCCGCCAGCGCCCAGAACGCGCCGTTTGCAAGGCCCGATGTCAGACAGCCAAGCGTCCCGGATGGCGAGATTTCGAAGAGGCGCCTCAGGTTGGGTTTGACGGTATGCGGTTGCTCGGGAGTCGGTGACGTTGACAGGGCCACCGGTATTGCTCCGAGTGAAACCAGGATCGAAGCGAGAATGAACAACTGAAGCCCGGTCGGGTCGTAGAGCAGCGTCATCATCTGGCCGCCTGCCATCACCGTCAGCGTAATCATTGTGTAGGTCGAAAAGACAATGCCGCGATTATCCACGGTCGATGAATCGTTGAGCCAACTTTCGATCACGATATAAAGGACCGCGAAACAGAAACCGGTCGCAAAACGCAGTGCGCCCCAGGCGATCGGGTGCAAAATGAGGCCGTGCATCAGCGGAATGGCCGAGGCGAGGGCAGTCATTGCCAGGAATACGCGAACATGCCCTACGCGACACACCAGGTTGCCGCCTCGCAGGCAGCCGACTGTAAAGCCGCAGAAGTAGGCGGCGCCCATGATGCCGATGGCCAGCGTCGGAAAACTTTCGATTGCCGCACGAACCGGCAGGAAGGTGCCCTGCAGGCCTTGGCCGGTTAAAAGGATAGCGACGCCGATAAGTAATGTGGCGACAGGTGCGAGGGCAGACTTCATGGGCGGCGATTCTAGGGGAGCACAGCGCTGATTAGTAGCCGAATTTCCATTATTTGTGAATTCTCAGCTGACAACGGCGCCGGAGGCCGCCCTGGCGGTGTCCGTGACCAGACCGATGAGTTGATCGATGCTGGTTTCTTCGAGCGCATAGCCTGGCACGGTGCAGCTCAACGCCGCTTCAAGATTGCCGTCAATCCCGTACACCGGCGCGGCAACACAAATAAGTCCGCGTGTGATTTCCTCATTGTCGATCGCGTATCCACGGCGCAGAGTGCTGTCGAGTTCGTCGCGAAGTTGCTGTCCGTTGGTGATGGTTTTCTCGGTATAGGAGCGAAGTCGACGACCGGCGATGCGATTGATTAAGGACTCGTCCGCGTTGGCAAGCAGTACTTTTCCCATCGCGGTGCAATGCAATGGGAAACTTTTTCCAACCTCCGAGTGCAGCCGAATACCAAAGTCCTTGGATTCTATTTTGTCGAGGTAAATTCCGTTGTCTTCGTCTCGTATCCCGAGCGTCACAACGTGCCCGATTTTCCGGTGCAGAGCTTCGATGTGGGGGCGGGCGACTTGCCGTACGTCGTAGGTTGCGGTGACCGCAGCGCCGAGTTTCGCGAGCAGTAATCCGAATCGATAGCTGCGACTACCCTCGTCATAGGTCAGGGCACCCAGAACAACGAGCTCATTCAGTAACCGGTGGACAGTGGCCTTGGGCAGACCGGTGACAGCGACAATGTCGCTGAAAGAGGGCTCGTCGTTTGCGATTTGTACGGCCTCGAGAATCCGGAACCCCTTGCTCAGTGCACCCACGTTCGTTTTCTCCTGCAATTGACACGATGAATTCAATCGTGCCTAATTGTTCTATAAATAGAACTTAGTTTCAAATATGGAACTAGCGAAATTTTCGGTATACTCCAAGGGGTGGGGAAATAAATGAAGAATATCAACGATATACTGGCGAAGAACCCGGTCGTACCGCTGGTTCAGTCGGATGACCCGGCAGAGGCGGTTGCGATTTCGTGCGCGCTGGCGGCGGGCGGCCTGACCGTCGTTGAGGTGGTTTTCCGAACAGACCGGGCGCTTGAGTGCCTGAAGGCCGTGGCTGACGAAGTGCCGGAAGTCATTGCGGGCGCCGGAACTGTGCTGTCGGCAACGCAGGCACAAGCGGCAATCGACAGTGGTGCGAAGTTCATCGTTTCGCCCGGACTCGACGATGGTGTCGTGCGTGTCGCGAAAGACAATGATGCGCCGATTTACCCCGGCATCGTAACCCCGAGCGAATTGCAGCGTGCGTTCAACCTGGGCCTCGAGACAGTGAAGTTTTTTCCGGCATCGATCGCTGGCGGAGTCCCGGCGCTGAAGGCACTGTCGAGCGTGTTCCGAAGCATGCGCTTCATGCCGACCGGTGGTGTGTCGGCGGCCAACCTGGCCGATTTCTTGTCAGTGCCGGCGGTACTGGCTTGCGGTGGTAGCTGGCTCACACCAAAAGCATCGATTGATAGTGGCAATTACGACGACATAACAAAACTGGCTGCCGAAGCGCTCGCAATCGCTCATGCAGCTCGAGGAGAGTGAAATGAGCGATTTTGTAAGCTTCGGCGAAATCATGCTGCGCCTGAAGACGCCGGCGCACGAGCGTTTCTTCCAGTCCCCGGCGTTTGAGGCGACTTTCGGCGGCGGCGAGGCGAATGTCGCGGTGTCGCTGTCCAATTACGGCTTCAACGCAGAATTTGTATCGGCGCTTCCCCAGAACGACATCGGCGATGCGGCGCTGCGTGAATTACGCGGATTTGGTGTTGACGTTTCACATGTACGTCGATCAGGTTCCCGAGTCGGAATCTATTTTCTTGAAACCGGTTCCAACCAGCGACCTTCAAAGGTGGTCTACGACCGTGCAAATTCTTCAATTGCTGAAGCGAAGCCGGGCGACTTTGACTGGAAGGAAGTCTTCAACGGCGCGAAATGGTTTCACATCACCGGCATTACCCCGGCACTGAGCCAAAGTGCAGCAGACCTGTCGCTGGAGGCAGTCAAGGCGGCCAAGAAAGCCGGTGTGACGGTTTCCTGCGACTTCAACTACCGCGGTAAATTGTGGAAATTCGGAAAGTCCGCGCCCGAGGTCATGAACGAACTTGTGAAGTACGTCGATGTCGGTATCGCCAACGAAGAAGACTGTCAGAAATCGCTGGGTATCGAAGCGGACGTACACGTCGAGAGCGGTGAACTCGATACGGCGAAGTATGAGGCGCTGACGAGCAAGGTACTCGACACGTTTCCGGGTATGTCGACCATTGCGGTCACGCTGCGCGAGTCTCGAAGTGCGGATCGAAATGGCTGGTCTGCCTGCCTGCGCGATGCTGGCGGCTTCCGCCTGTCACGCCAGTATGAGTTGACCGACATTGTGGATCGCGTTGGTGGCGGTGACAGTTTTGCGTCCGGACTAATCGCCGGTCTTAACTTGTACGAAGATCGCCAGCAGTCGCTGGAGTTTGCTGTTGCAGCCAGTTGCCTGAAGCATACAATTCAGGGCGACTTCAATCGCGTTACAGTGCCGGAAGTTGAAAACCTTCTGGGCGGTGACGGGTCCGGGCGAGTGCAACGATGACAATTCGTTCGATGCAGAAAATTTTTCTTACAGCGACATTGTCGGTACTCATGTCGGCCTGTGGAGGCGACGAGGCCAGCGAAGGCCGCAAGGTCGACGCATCCGGAAAAGAAGCCACCGGACTCGAAAGCGTTCCGGCCGAAGTCCTCGCTGCTGCGAAAGCCGCGCGACCGGATCTCGTGCTCAGCGGCGCCGAATTCGAAACGCGTGATGGAAAAGAGTACTACGACGTGGGTGGCACGCTACCTGACGGCAGCGAATGGGAACTCGATATCACCCGGATCGATGGAGTCTGGGCAGTTGCTGAGGTCCAGCGCGATATCGGCATGGACCTGGTACCCGAAGCCGTCAACGGTGTTCTCGAGACCAAGTTTCCCGGTTGGAGCCCAGACCGCATTATCGAAAGCGACCAGGGAAGTGGTATTGTAGTTTACGAATTTTTCGGCAAGGACACTGACGGCGAAGTCACAAAAGTCGAAGTCAAATTGGAAGAGGGCCACGCCGAGCTATTGATTGACGAATGGCTGCATTGACTTCGGGCTGACCGGTACAACCAGGTGTACTATCCGCGCTCGTGCTTTGCTATACCTCTTTTTCAGGATATTGTGTAAGTTGACTATGCAGTCATCCTCGTGCGGCGCGATCGCCGCAATATCTTGTCGTTCTAAGAATGTTCAAAGCCTGCCTTCCTGGTCAGGCTAAGGTTTTTCGGCAGACGTTGGGATGATTACTTCCAGGCGACGAGCCGAAGTCCCAGGAAACCGCGGACCGGCAACGTACGGCTAACGATCGAACGAAGACGATAGGGGAGCAACGACAAGCCTGTCTCTAAGAGTTGAATGGCGAACTTCGGCACCCGGGCGAATTTCCCGCGGCCTCCAGCGTAGCAGCGGACATCTTTAAACCCGGCGGACTTCATCAGGTCAACAAGCTCCTGAACTCGGTACTCGTGTAGGTGAAGTCCGGTCGGTTGCTCGTCGAAATACATGGAGATGTCCCAAGGGCCAGAAACTGCGTTCGGGGTGATGCACACATAGCGTCCGCCGGGTTTTAACGATCGGCAGATCGCCTCGAGTTGCTCCTTTGCATCATCTGGATGCAAATGCTCCATGAGCTGATTGCTGTATGCCACATCTATTTCCAGATCTTGAGGCAGTTGACCGTCCGGCAGCAGGCGAAACGTCATCCCTTCCGGAAGTGGGTCGCCGTTCTGCGGCATTTCTGAAACGTCTACTGCCGTTACACAAGCGCAGTGCTTGCTGGCCAAGCGTGAAAGGGCGCCGTCACCGGTGCCCACCTCTAGTAGGTGATCGCCGGCCTGGAGAAATCGCTTTAGAAAATTGAACTGTCGCTCTAACTCGATTCGCTCATCGTCGGGAACTACCGACTGGGTGAGCTGTTGATGATGGGGTACGCGTTCGAAGAGTTCGTTGTACACCTCTCTGTAGAGAGCGGCGCGCCCTTCTTTGGGGGCGTTACTCAGCCGATTGGCCAGCGCCCGCTCGATTCGGTAGTGCTCATAGATCAGCTCTGCTGGACGGTTTTCCCCCGAAGCCCTCGGACATCGCAGTCGGATGTCTGTCGACCGCCGGGCTGTTCCGCTGGGCGTAGTCATGGCTTGAGTCATGCGTTTCTCCTCGAAGAACTTGATCGGGTGAGCGCCTTCGCAAAGCTTTTTTGCGAGACGAGGAGGAAGAATAGTCCGCATCTGCGACATAAAAATAGAAACTAAATGATTTTTGGTGATAGTATTTTTCTATAGATAACCTCTTTTCAGACCAAATCAGCCGATAATCATGAACAACATCACGCTGCGCCAGCTCAGCTACTTCGTTGCAATCGCCCAGTACGGCAGTTTTCGTCAAGCTGCCGATCGTCTAAACGTTACGCAACCAACCCTCACCGCTCAGATCGGTTCGCTGGAGAAGCAGCTCAAATTGTCCCTGTTTGAGCGTTCCAACCGGGGTGTCATAGTGACGGTTGTAGGCAGGGAGCTGCTGGCCAGCGCGAAACGTATCGAAGTGGAGGTACGTGGTTTCAAGGACATCGCGGGGAGCCTGGGCGGGCAGGATGGGGGTACCCATCGGATGGGTGTGACACCTACTTTGGGGCCCTACCTGCTGCCGCATCTGTTGCCGGATTTGCACCGTCGTCACAGCGCTTTGCACGTGTACGTCAGGGAAGGAGCGCCTTCCGATCTCGAACAGGCACTCAAAGCGGGCGACTATGATCTCATTTTGTCTACGCTGCCAACCGCATCGGGAGAGCTAGAGGTGGCACCTCTTATCAGAGAGCCGTTGCTGCTGGTTATGTCGGTGGATCACCGTCTGGCGCAAAGCCAGGAAATAACGCGCGATGATTTAGCTGGCGAAGCGGTGCTAACGATCGATGAACACGACCTGTATCACCGGCAAATCAGTGATCTCTGCGAAAGCCTTGGCGCGAGTATGCGTAGAGACTACGAGGGCACCAGCTTGGATACCCTGCGCCAGATGGTCGTCATGGGTATGGGAATCGCCTTCCTGCCAGCGTTGTATGTCGCGTCGGAGATTCGCGATCGAGACTCTGTGCGGGTGGCGCGGGTGACGGGGGTGGAGATGCAAAGGCATCACGCGTTGGCCTGGCGTAGCAGATCGCCTGCGCGCACGTTTTTTAGACAATTAGCGGAAGAGTTTCGTGAGACGGTGGAGAAGCAATTGAGCGATCATGTACAAATAGCATAGAGCTTCGCAGCAATGCCTGGATCCGTTGAGGGGTTAGCGTCCAGAAAATGGTCCGAGTCTTTCGAATAGCAGGACCTGATCGATCGATATCATCGGCATTCCGCGCAGGTCGATGGAATTCGGGCCCAGTATCTTCAAAATTGTGGATATGCTTGCGGGTACAATTCTGGCTACAAGTCTTGTCAGCTACCGTCGGATTTCTTCGGCGTGCGCGGACAGGAAAACTGAGATTAGTAGGCACTAATGAATAGTGAAAAAACCGTAAGCGTACTTTTCGTATGCATGGGCAATATTTGCCGCTCACCGACTGCCGAGGGCGTGTTTCGGCATTTCGTCAATGAGGCCGGACTTAGTGAACAGTTCGATATTGATTCTGCTGGCACGCACGCCTATCACGTAGGCGAAGCGCCGGATCGTCGTGCCATCGCTGCGGCCGAGCGCCGGGGCATTTCATTGGCGAACATCGCGGCACGCCGTGTAAGCGATGAAGACTTTGAGCGCTTCGATTTCATCATCGCTATGGATGAAGACAATCAACAGCGTCTGCTCGACCAGGCACCGGCAGGTCATCGGTCAAAAATAAGTTTGTTTCTGAGCTTCTCGGAAGATGAGGAACGGGAAGTTCCCGATCCGTACTATGGCGGCACCGCAGGATTCGAACGTGTGCTCGATCTTATCGAGTCGGCATCGCGGGGATTGCTGCGCTCACTGCAGCAAGGCGTGTCGAAAGGACGTTGATCACGTTGCGGGCTCGTTTCATTTTGCCCGCAACGTGATCGAGTCAACTAGTCCTGATTGTCCCAG
>JAUHYO010000145.1 GCA_030426325.1 Gammaproteobacteria bacterium
CGCCGGCTCCAGAGGCAGCGAAATCGATGTGGGGGTAACAAGAATGCAAGCTTTCAAGCGGATTTACAATTTGCGAGCCACGCTGGCGCTATTGGCGGCCGTTGCGGTAGTACAGCCGGCCTTCGGCCAATCGACAGATCTGGATGTTGAGTTCGATATCGGTATTGGCAAGACTGACAATGTCGCGAGAACTGCGACCAACGAGATGGAAGAGACCATCGGTCTTCTCGGTTTGGATTTCGATCTGAGTCATGATTCGCGCAAAATCAATGCTGATATTCGTTCGAGATTTGCTTACATGGAGTATTTTGACGACACATTTGATAACGAGATTATTGGTGGTTTCGCAGGTGTTGCCGACTATCAGATTGTAGATGAGCGATTTTTCTGGGAAGTCCAGTACAACTGGGGCCAGCAGCTACAAAACAATTTTCAACCGTCCAGGCCTGACAATCGCGAAGATATTTCCCTGTTGACGACGGGCCCAACTTTTATTCAGCCCATTGGCGAGCGAAATTTCATTCGGTTACAGGCACTGCATACGACGCTCGAATACGAAACACAGCCGTTCGATTTTGATCGCGATCTCGGTATGGTTGGCTTCGGTCGTCAGGTTACGGCAAATTCTTCATTGAGTTTGAATGCGTCTGCGCAACGTGTCGAGTTTGACAATACATTTTTTGCGCCTTATGACTCGCAAGAGTTTTTTGTCCGTTATGACTTTGAAGACAGTCGCAATACGCTCACGGCAAATATTGGCCACACCAGTATTGAAGCAGGTGGCCTCGAGGGAGACGGGCTTCTATATTCCCTCGACTGGACCAGGCAAGTGACAGCGAGAACGTCGTTCCAGCTCGGCGCAGGATCCCGGTATTCGGATCAAGGCGATATTTTTCAAATTTTCCAGAGTTCAACCCAATCAGTTGGCGGAACTGGCAATTTTTCACCTCTCGGCATGCCGTTCCGGAATGATTTTGGTTCCGCGAGTATGCGGTTTGGCGCCGACCGAACAACGCTGTCATTGCAGGCGCTCTTTAGCAAGGAAGACTACGAGCTGTCTGACGACAGTTTGCAGCTGGATCGAGAGTTTTTCAGTTTCGAGATGGAAATTGAACGCGAAATGTCCAGGAAGTTTTTCATGCTCATTAGCGGCACCTATCGAATCGCTGAATACGACGTATTCAACCGGGAAGACAAAGACCTGCAAGGCAGGATTCGATTCGGCTATCGGTTTAATCCGGCCTTCAACGTCTCGCTTTCCTATGCGTACCTTCGACGCGAAAGCACTGACATCACGTCGGAGTCCGTTGAGAATCGAACTGTCCTCCAGTTTGGCTACATTCCAAGTTGGGGACGGTAGGCATTGGAGAATCGCAGAGATCGTGGTGCTGGACGTTAAATGACATCTTTTCACGCAAAATCGGACTACCTGAGGCGATTGCTTACCGCATTGGATGTCGCCTGGCTGGTGTTGATTTTTTACGTTGTGCTGGCCACTTATCAGCACGTTCGCCAACCAGGTGATCTTGATGTGCAGGCGCATTTTGGTGTGTTTGCGATTTTCCTGCTGATCTTCCTGTTGGTCCGCAGCCTGGTTTCGGGAAGCAACGAATTTCGAAGAGCGAGCCTGGGTGCAGCGTTCTTTCAACTTGGGCGCGAATTCCTGCTGGCGCTGAGTATCGTGTTCGGGCTGATTTTTGTGATGAAGCTTGATTACGTAAGTCGATACGTTCTGCTCGGCTTTGCCTTGTCCGGCTTTCTTATCCTGTTGTCACTTCGCGCGTTTCTTATTTGGTGGTATTTCCGGCGTAACAACGCTAATGCCGACTTGAGAGTCAATGTGCTTGTGATCGGGTCGGGGGTACGTGCCAGAGGATTTGCTGACCGTTTACAGAAAGAGCAGGATTTTGGTGTGAATATCGTTGGCTTTCTCGACCCACAAGGGACGAGCGCGGGTCGCCGGTCCACCGATTCGATTCTCGGCCATACCAACGACATCAGCAAAATTCTCAGAAATCATGTGGTTGAAGAAGTCGTTATTGCCGTACCTCGTTCGATGCTCGATGACGTGTCAGCAATTATCGATGCCTGTCAGGAAGAAGGTGTTCGTCTGCGCTACATGGCCGACTTCTATGAGTTTCAGTCTGCGCGCATCGGTTTGACGATGATCGGCAATGTACCGTTGTTGTCATTTGAGCCTGTCGCCAGAGCTGAAAGCGCGTTGCTGGCTAAACGCATTTTCGACCTGGTAGTAGTACTCGCAATGCTCCCACTATTGTTGCCGATTTTTGTAGTCGTTTCCGTTCTTATTCGCCTCGATTCGAAGGGCGCCGTGATCTTTACACAGGACCGTATCGGGCTGCACAAGAAAAAATTCAAGATGTACAAGTTTCGAAGCATGGTCGAAGATGCTGAAAAGTTGATGGCTGATATTGAGCATCTCAACGAAGCGGACGGCCCGAACTTCAAGATCAAGAACGACCCTCGGATTACACGGGTTGGCCGCTTTTTGAGAAAAACCAGCATTGACGAACTGCCGCAGTTAATTAACGTATTGAAGGGCGATATGAGCCTGGTGGGACCGCGTCCGATGTCCCGGCGCGATGTCGAGTTGTTTGATCGAGGAATACAAAGAAAGCGGTTTAGTGTCTTGCCGGGCATCACATGCATTTGGCAAATATCGGGTCGCAGTGACATCAGTTTCGACGACTGGCTCCGTCTGGATCTGGAGTACATCGAAAAGTGGTCGTTTTGGCTCGATCTGAAAATATTGTTAAAGACAGTACCGACTGTCCTTCGCGGTAGTGGTGCAGCGTAGTGGCAATACCACAGCCAATTGACGAACTTTCTCCCCAGTGTGGAGATACGGCGGCCGCAGTGCCGATCATGCAGTTGTTCGGCGTGCCCGTTTGTGCTGCGAAAATGTCAGATGCCCTGGCTTCAGTTAAGGATGCTGTAAGAACGCGGAAACCTCTGCATATTGGGGTAGTCAATGCGGCCAAGATTGTGGGCATGCAGCGTAGTCCGGAATTGGCGGAAGCAGTGCTGCAATCTGACTGCATCTATGCGGACGGTATCTCCGTCGTCTGGGCCAGCCGGCTTCTCGGCCGAAAGCTACCTGAACGTATCGCAGGAATTGATTTAATGCACGAAATACTTGCGTCGTCTGATGGTTACAAAGTCTATTGCCTGGGTGCGACGCAGGAAGTGTTGGATGAGGTCGTTCGCCAGTTTTCGAAGAACTACCCGCAAGCGACGGTGGTCGGCAGTCACCACGGGTATTTTACCGAAGACGATGAAGCCGATATCGCGATAAACGTTGCAGAATCGGGCGCCGATATCCTGTTTGTTGCGATTACGTCGCCGAAGAAAGAGCAGTTCATGGCGCGCTGGGCTGACAAGATGGGTGTCCCTGTTGTTCACGGGGTAGGTGGCTCATTTGACGTAGTCGCGGGACTGGTGGAACGAGCGCCCGAAAGCTGGCAACGCATGGGCCTGGAATGGCTCTATCGCGTGAAGCAGGAGCCGGGTCGTCTTTGGAAGCGCTACCTGGTGACAAATACACTATTCGCGATCGAGGTGGTTCGCGAGTTATTCCGGGTTAAAGTAACCGGTCGGCGTTGAGGGCGCTGTAGAAACATGATACGCCTGACTCTCTTGTGGATATTCGTGGCCAGCCTGGCGGCGTATGCCTTTAAAGACTGGTTCAAGTCTTTATGCGGATTGATTCTCTTACTTGCCGTCGTTGAGCACCCCGATTTTCCGAAAAGCATAGTCGGAATTCAGGGGCTGAATCCGTGGAATCTTCTGTTGTTCGTCATCATTATTGCGTGGCTGGCAGCGCGGCGTGAAGAAGGCTTGCATTTTGATTTTCCAAAAGGTGTCGCCTGGCTGTTGGGGATTTATTTCGCGATCATCATATTGGCGTTTGTACGTTTTGTGATATTCCCCGATATGTACTACGAATACCTTGAAGTTGTGCAAAAGGAGATGCCCAGTATTTTTAATAAGGGCAGCGAGTACATCATTAATTGTTTCAAGTGGGTGATCCCTGGAATCCTGCTCTATGACGGGTGTCGAGACGAAAAGCGAACGCGGCTTGCGCTGTATACAATTGTTACGGTCTACGTATTGCTGGCAATTCAGGTAATTCGGTGGGTACCGATCGGTTATTTGAGAAGTGGTGATGAACTTCAGGCGCGGGCCTTGAAGATTATCATGAATGAAGTCGGTTTCCATCGAGTCAACGTTTCAATGATGCTGGCAGGTGCGACCTGGGCGCTGTACTGCGTGAGGGATATCGCCGAAAGCAAGTTGGTGCGAAATCTATTGTTGCTGGGTTGTGCGATCACGTTCTTTGGAATGTCGCTGACCGGTGGACGAATGGGCTATGTTACGTGGGTAGTGCTTGGCGGCATGTTCGCGGTGCTCAGGTGGAGGCGCCTGTTGTTTTTCGGGCCGGCTGTCGTGGTAGTTTTTATTCTGGCCGTTCCGGCCGTACAAGAACGCTTTGTAGCAGGCTTTACACCTGACACTGTGGACACCAATATTCGCCTGACGGAAATGGGCTACCAGGACGGTGACGGTCCTGATCTCTACACGGTCACATCCGGTCGAGCTTTTGCCTGGCCTTTTGTCATTGACGAAATTGCCAAAAAGCCTCTGATAGGGTACGGCAGGGAGGCGATGTTGAGGACGGGGCTGGGAGTTCGAATATGGCGGCAATATGGAGAGTCCTTCCCACATCCGCATAACGCTTATCTCCAATGGTTGCACGACAACGGGATTCTGGGTTTTATTCCCGTCATGTTGTTTTACATTCTCGCAATGACTATGTCGATGCGCCTATTTGTCAACAAGGACGACGCAACGAGTCGAGCGGTTGGTGGTGTCGCACTTGCTCTGACCGGTGCCCTGCTTGTTGCCGCGATGGGTAGCCAGACCTTCTACCCGCGGGAGGGATCTTTGCCAATGTGGTGTGCGCTTGGCTTGGCGCTTCGCTGTTACGTTCTGCGAACAGCCTGGTTGAAGTCGGTCGCGCGTGAAACGGCCCACGGCAGGCATCTTTCGCCCGTAACCTGAAGGGATACCCGATGAGTGATTTGAAAAAGCGTACGCCAACGCTTGTATATTTGCTGGCAGCCAGCCATTCGGGCTCGACCCTTACAGCGATGCTCCTAAATGCCCATTCGGACATCTGCACAGCTGGAGAGTTGAAAGCGAGCCACCTGGGCGACCCGTCCAGGTACATGTGCTCGTGCCACTCACTGATTGGAAAGTGCGAGTTCTGGAACGATGTTTCGAAGGAAATGGCCCACAAAGGACTCGAGTTTGACATTACCGATGCCAAGACTGCATTAGGCGACGGGCCGAGCCGATACGTCAATCGCCTGCTTCGTCCCCTGCACCGCGGCAAGCTTCTGGAGCTGGTCAGGGACGTGTTCCTCAGTTTGTCGTCGACCTGGCGAGACTTCCTGCCATCATGGAAGCAACGCAACAAGGCACTTGTCGAATCAATTGGCACCGTGTCCGGTGCGAATTTCATCGTTGACTCGTCGAAAATTGGTGTTCGTTTGAAATACCTGTGGCGGACAAACGGGCTTCCCATAAAAATTGTTCGAGTTGTCAGGGATGGGCGTGCGGTCGCGTTGACTTATATGGATCCGTCGGGATTTGCTGATGCCAAGGATGAGAGCCTTCGTGGTGGTGGGTCAGGAGTTCGTGTCGATGATGATGAATCGATGACCGACGCGGCTAATCAATGGCTGCGCAGCAATCAGGAGGCAGAAGCCTTTTTGAGAACTGTACCGGCAGAAAGTCATATCCAAATTCGGTATGAGGACCTGTGTCGCGATCCTGTTGCTACGATTGAAAGTGTGCATGAATTCCTGGGCATCGCGGCGGAAGGCGAGGGCGTCTTGAGATTTCGCGAGTTTTCCCATCATGTGGTCGGCAATGGCATGCGATTGGACGGTGACAGCCGAATCGTGCTGGACGACAGATGGCGAGAGGTGCTGGAGGAGCGGGACTTGGCGACCTTCGATCAGATAGCCGGTGATTTGAACAGAAGCTACGGGTATGAATAACCAGTCTTCAGGAATTTGCAACCTGTGGAGCCCTTATTGTGGCTGATGCCGATCTGACAGGGATGTCACGGCTTGTGAAGAATGTCTTTGCGAGCTACTTGGGTCATTTCGTTTTCATAATCTTTGGCTTCATTTTGCCCCGCGCTATTGATGCCAATATCGGCCAGGTCGGACTGGGTATTTGGGACTTTTGCTGGTCCTTTGTTAACTATCTCACTGTCTCGATGATCGGAATCGGTTCGTCGGTAAACCGATTTGTTGCACGTTACCGCGCGAGAGAGGATACGGAGTCCCTGAACAACGTAGTTTCGACGGTCGTCGCGATCCAGGTCGGTATCGGAGTTGTCGTTTTTGCGGTTGTCTGCGTGCTCGCGCTGTGGATTCCAATTGCGTTCGCCGACCGACTGGGTAGCTACGCTCCAAGCGTCAAATGGGTTGTGTTCTTTCTGGGTGCCTCACTGGCGGTTCAGATGGCATTCGACGCATGGAGAGGCGTCCTTACCGGATGTCACCGGTGGGATTATTACAACGCGCTGAATGCGATCGGCTACCTCTTAATTTCTGTCATGATGCTGCTGGTTTTGTGGGCCGGGTACGGACTGGCGGAAATATCGGCAGTCTATTTTGTAGGGACATTATTGACTGAGTTACTCCGCTACAAGATGGCTCGTGCCGTTTGCAGCGAACTTCAAATATCAACTGGCCGAATAAACGCTTCTGATGCAAAACAGGTTGTACGATTTGGTTTAAAGACCGTTTTCATCGGTATGCCTGTGATGATTACAATTCAGTCAGTCAATATTTTGGTGGTGGCAGCGCTCGGGCCGGCAGCACTTGCGGTGCTGGCACGGCCGCTGGCGCTCGTTCGGCAGGTCGCCGCGCTGATTTCGAAGTTCGCAAACGTACTTACTCCAACCGCCGGGTCGATGCAGAGTCAGGAAAAGTTAGTCGAGCTCAAAGAACTTGCGTTAAAAATTTCTCGCTATGGGTTGCTGCTGGCCGTACCTCCTTTGACTTTCATGTTCGTTCTTGGGGATCACCTGGTTGGTATCTGGATGGGAGACGACTACGCAATATGGTCAGTCTCGGCCATTCTCGCGGTCGGGCACCTGCTGCCTATATCTCAGGGCGCATTGCTCAGTATTTTTGTTGGAATGGATGCGCACGGCCGCATAGCTCTGGTATCTGCTATCGTCACTCTGATTAGCCTTGCGATTGGGATACTGATCATTTTCCTGACCGGCTGGAGCCTGTCGGCTGCTGCTATACTCGTTGCTGCGCCGATCACCTTTGGCATAGGCGGATCCGTTCTGTTCTACGGTTTCCGGTTTCTTGAGATCGGATTCTTCGAATATCTGTCGACCGTTATGCGTGATGGTCTCGTGCTATTGATTGTCGTTGGTATTGCGTTACTTTTACTGCGCCTGTATTCCGGCTTGCCATCAATCGGGCTGGTCGCCGCCGGTGTAACTATCGCCTGTGTTATTCCTGTCGTCATACATCGCAAGGAGGTCGCATCGCTCTATAGGAGTATCCGGGCGTGACGATGAATGCCGTCGACAGCGGGCAAAGTTTCGTCAACCAGATTCAGGTCCGCCGGAACCCATACCCGTACAAGGCCATGCTCGCACTTTGCAGCGACCTTGATGAGACTGAATCATCGGGCACATATTTTAATACGAGCCGATATCTCAACAGTACCCAAAAAACAC
>JAUHYO010000146.1 GCA_030426325.1 Gammaproteobacteria bacterium
CGTATGTCAATGTGTGGAGAGAGCTGGGAGTATCAAAAAGGCTGCTGCACACAAGTACCGATACGGTCGCAAGAACCTATTCAATCGCGGTGGCGCCGAACGGCGAGGCGTCCAGTGATCTGACGTTTACGGTCCGCTTCGCCCCACCACCCGATGGACTTGATGTCCAACCCGGGGTCGGCTCCAGCTACATGTGCAGCTTACAAGCCGGCGATCAGGTGAAGTTTCGTGGGCCAGGCGGCGACTTTCTGTTGCATGAGAGCGATCGCGAAAAGATCCTCATCGGCGGCGGTGCGGGAATGGCGCCACTCAAGTCGATGGCCGTGCATCTCTTGAGCAACCTGCAATGGGCAGGAAAACTCCGATTCTGGTACGGGGCCCGTAACCAGCAAGAGATTCTCTATCGCGATAGTTTCGACAAGCTTGCCGCCGAACATCAAAACTTTGAGTGGCAGGTAGCGCTTTCAGATGCGCATGACGATAGCAGTTGGGCAGGGAAGCGCGGATTCATACACGAGGCAATTTTCGAAGACCTATTGAAGCATCATGATTCGCTCGGTGACTGTGAATTCTACATTTGCGGGCCTCCGATGATGCTCGCGGCGACGCGCGAGATGCTGAGCAAACTGGGCGTTGAGGAAACAATGATACGATTTGATGACTTTGGGAACTAACAGGATTATTGAGTTAACATCCTGTATGAAACCCTAGGCGAAGTACCATGAATCCACCAAAACCGGAAATCGGTAGCGATGGAGTATTTTCGCGCGATCAAACCCCGCCGGTAATTGTGCCAAACAGGAGTCAGGATGAAGAATTCGACAGCGGCGACAGATCCTATTCAAGCCAGGTATCGCCAGGTCAAGGACCATATTGTCAAATTGATTAACACCGGCGAATTGCAGCCCAAAGATCGCGTGCCCTCAGAGCATGCATTGGTAAAAACTTTTGGGATTGCGAGAATGACTGCCCATCGTGCCCTGAAGGAGCTTTCGGACGAGGGTTACGTAACTCGACTGGCCGGAGTCGGCACTTTTGTGGCGGAGGCGCGACCATATTCCGATGTTCTCAAGGTTAGAAACATCGCCGATGAAATACGTGCGCGCGGGCATGAGCACAGTGCGCGGGTGCTAACGTTGCAAGAGGTTGAGGCTGAGCAGTGGCTCATTGATCGAATGCAAATGCGTCCCGGCTCAAGTCTCTTTCACTCACTGATTTTACATTTGGAGAGCGGAAGCCCGATTCAGCTGGAGGATCGCTACGTCTGTCCGACTTTGGCGCCTGACTATTTGGATCAGGATTTCACCAAGATCACGCCGAATGTCTACCTTACGCAGGTCGCTCCGCTGCATTCGGCCGAACACATCGTGCGTGCGACAATGCCTTCACCACAAACACGGAAGTACTTGAAGATGCCAGCAAACAAACCCTGCCTCGTGATTCGGCGCAGGACATGGACACAAGGTCGTCCAGTAAGCCATGCGGAGCTTTTCCATCCAGGCGACGCCTACGAGCTCACTGGGACGATGGTGAAATAGCCGAGGGAACAGAATTCTTTCGACCTTGACCGACTTACGAGAGGGGTATACTTTCGGAGCCAATGATAAACCTGCAAAAGTTCGTTTCAACACTGCTAGTTGCCGCATTTGTAGTGGGCAATGTGGCATGTCTGTGCGAGGCGAAAGCGGCGGTCAAGGTAGCGGAAGCGGCGACACACGCCCATCATCAGACACAGGCAGGGACCGGTAACACCGAGGCCTGTCCACATGCTAATTGCAATGGCGACTGCGCGACATTGCCGAGTATCAGCGCGGACAATCTGGTGGTAACGGCGGTTGCTCGCAGCGATGATCATGATGAATCCGCTACGGTTCCGCTATTCCCGGCTGACCAGATACTGTTTGGCGGCAGCCCGATATATTCCTACCCCGCGCACGCGCCGCCGGCGCTGCAACGAGCAACCCCCGTCAGTCGATTCGACCGCATCCTGGCTTAGCCCTCCTCCGCACCAATCTATCCGGCGTCCTCGCGGACGCTCGGCATCAGGCCATACGCCTGGTTAATGTTCGATAGTGAAGAGATGACGGCATGAAAAAAATTCTGAAGACGATAGTGGCAATCGCGTTGCTGACCGGGGTCGGCGCGGTCGCGTATATGTACTCCGGGCTCTACGACGTGAGCGCATCGACACCGCACAGCGGCTTGTCGAACTGGGCCATGTCCACGACGATGCGCGCGTCAATTGAGCGACGGGCCAGGGATGTCACCGTACCCGAGCTGAGCGACGATGCATTGATACGCGCCGGCGTTAACGATTTCGAAGCGATGTGTGTCGACTGTCACGGAGCGCCTGGTAAGGCACGCGGCCCCGCTGGCAAGGGGCTCAACCCGCAGGCGCCGGACCTCAGGGAAGCGGCGCAGAAGCGAACGCCGGCCGAGTTATTCTGGGCAACGAAACACGGCATCAGGATGACTGGCATGCCGGCATGGGGTGCGACGCACGACGATGAATCCTTGTGGCCGGTGGTTGCATTGATGGTGGCGTTGCCGGAGCTCGATGCGACATCGTATAGCGAGCTGTTGGCGAGTGCCGAAGGACATGGGCATCACGCTGCGGACAGTTCAGCGGGTAGCACGATGCCACATGACCACGGCGTTAAGACCACGAATGAACCCGCCAAGAAAGAGCCAGAACATGACCACAGCACCCATGATCACTAGCCCTCGCTGGTTGCGGCGTATCGCAACACCGGTAATGATCCTGGGCCTGGCCGGTTGCGCGAGCATACCCGCCGACCTCGGTCGCAGCGATGTGGACGAGCTGGTAGCCGAACGGGGCCACTCGATCGGTACCGACGATACGGCCACAGTACTTTCGACCCTCGTAACGCCATCGTTGACCGCTGACGATGCGGTTCGAATTGCCTTGATCAACAATCCGGAACTGCAGGCCAAGTACGCCGAACTTGGGTTCGCAGCAGCCGATGCTTATGAAGCTGGCCGTATCCGCAATCCAATATTGTCGAGCCTGGTCCTGAGCTCCAATCGCCCGGGCGAGCTTGACCAGGTGTCGCTTGGCCTGGTGACCTCATTCACCGATTTCGTCACGCTGCCGGCGCGCAAGCGATTGGCGGCGGCAGAATACGCCGCGGTGAAGCAGCACATTGGCGCTGCGGTGCTCGAAACGGCGGCGGATGCGGAATCGGCGTACTACCATTTCGTGGGTGCCAAACAGGTCGCCGCCCTTCGCTCACAGATCGCGAAGGCCGCAGGCCTGTCCGTGGCTTTGGCCGAGCGCTACTACGAAGCGGGCAACCTGACGCCGCGCGAAATATCGATGGAGCGGGCAACCGCTGCGGAAGCCCGGCTGGAGGCACTGGCCGCCGATGCTGAGGCGTATGAAATGCGTTCCGCACTCGGAACCGTCATGGGCCTGTCCGTTAGTGGCCCCTGGGACGCCCCGGCGCAATTGCCTGTGCCTCTGGCCAGCGAAGACTCACTGGACGAATTGCTGGCTCTTGCAGCACAAAGCCGCCTCGACCTGGCGGCGGCGCGTGCTGATGCAGACAGGGTTGCTGATCAACGTGGTGTTACCGGCTGGACACGCTGGCTGGGTGATCTTGATATCGGCGTTGAGAGTGAGCGTGAAACCGATGGCGCGCGTCTGAAAGGCCCGTTGGTTGAATGGGAGGTGCCCCTGTTCACGCAGAACCGTGACGAGATACTACGGCTCGATGCCGACCTGCAGATCGCAATCGCAGAAGTAAGGAAACTGACGCTCGCGGTGAGTAACGATGTGCATCTGGCGTACGCAAAAACTGAAAATGCCAGGGCGCGTGTGAATACCTATCGCGACACGCTCGTGCCTGCTCGTATTGCGGTTACCGCGCGCGCAAAAGAAGAAGAGGCTTTCATGCTGATCGGCATATTTGAGTTGCTGGAAACCAAGCAGCAGGAGTACGACGCGTACCAGGGCTACCTGGAGGTTGTGCGTGACTACTGGCTGGCGCGCAGCGAACTTACCCGCGCCGTCGGTAATACGCTCCCGAGTACCGCAAGTATCGGAAAAGAACGCCTCGATGTGGAAAAACTTATTCAACCACAAGGTGACGGCGATCATTCGCAACACAATATGCAGGGCGACATGAAGGGCATGCAACACGACATGAAGAACGGCATGAAAGGCATGCAACACGACGCCGCGAAACCTGGCGAGACGGAACCACCCAACGATGAGCACGCCGGCCACGGCAATCGCAAACCCGACGGAGAGTCACAATGACATCACGACGCGAATTTTTAGGTATTTCGAGCGCCGGTGTATTGGCCGCCGCGGTGAGTTCAGTCAGCACCAGTGTCAACGCGCAGGAAGCGCCAAGGAAACCGGCCGCCAGCGCTGACGAAAATTACGTGCCTGTGCGAACGCTCAACGGTTGGACCTTGCCGTACACGATGAAAGGCGGGGTCAAAGAGTTTCACCTGGTTGCCGAGGAGGTCGATCATGAATTTGCACCCGGGAGCGTCGCCAAATGCTGGGGTTACAACGGTTCAACACCCGGCCCGACAATTGAAGCGGTAGAGGGTGATCGGGTTCGCATTCTGGTCACCAACGGCCTCAAGGAACACACTACGATTCACTGGCACGGCATCCTGCTTCCCAGCGGAATGGATGGCGTCGGTGGTCTGAGCCAGCCCCAAATCGGTCCCGGAGAAACCTTCGCCTATGAATTTACGCTTCGGCAACACGGCACACACATGTATCACCCGCACGCCGACGAGATGACGCAGATGGCGGTTGGGATGATGGGCATGTTTATCATTCATCCGCAGCAGCGTGAACCGGTTCCGGTTGACCGCGACTATTGCTTTATCACCCACAACTGGGCGCTTCACCCGGGTACCTATCGCCCGGATCCCTCGGTGATGGTGGATTTTGATTTATGGACCTTCAACAGCAAAGTGTTTCCAGCGATTGACCCTGTGGTCGCACGAACAGGAGAGCGCGTGCGGGTGCGCATGGGCAACCTGTCAATGTGGAATCACCCGATTCACATGCACGGTGTGCAGTTTCTGGTTACCGGATCGGACGGCGGTCGATGGCGGCAATCGCAATGGCGGCCCGAGACGACCGAGATCATCGGTGTTGGCCAGACGCGAGATATCGAGTTTATTGCCGAGCCCGGCGACTGGGCGTTTCATTGCCACATGTCGCATCACACGATGAATGCCATGGGCCATGAAATTCCAAATACCCTGGGTGTGGATCAAAGCGGCATTGAAGAGGAGATTCAAAAGATCCTGCCGGGGTTCATCGCAATGGGCGAGCACGGCATGGCCGAACACCAGGAGCACGTCGACATGGGCCATCACAATGGCCCGGAGAACACACTTGCCATGATGACCGGCAAGGGGCCTTACGGAAACATCGAAATGGGCGGTATGTTTACGACGGTAAAAGTCCGCGACAACTTAAAGCGCGGTGACTACAGCGACCCTGGTTGGTACGACGCACCGGAAGGCACCGTCGCGGCTCGGGTCAGCAGTGACCCGGCGTTTGGTAGCCCACCGCGGCGAAAAAACGCGTAACTTTCTGGAAATAAATAGGTTGGGAGACGATTGATGAACAGAATTTTAGTCAACAAATCTAAAACGATAACGTGCGCATGCGCGATACTGATAGCAGCCTCGACCGCCCAGGCGCAAAGCTCCGACGCAGAGGAGATGACTGCAATTATTCAGGCCATCGAATACGGCTGGGAGCAGGCGGACGGTGCCCCATTTCGCGAGCACTTCCTCGACTTCGACGGTGCGCGCTACGTGGAAAGTGGTGGGCAAAATGTCGGGCTCAGCGACCTGATCGATCATCACGTAGAACCCGAGGGCGACGCGCTGGACGGACTGGAGCTTAATTTTTCGAATATTGAAACACACGTCGAGGGACAGTTTGCCTGGGCCATTGCCGATGTGGAGGTAATCGCCGTGATCAAATCCGGCGGAAGGAAAATTCACAATCGCGGCTACGAGACGTTCCTGTTTCGGCGCGTAGGTAATGAGTGGAAAGTTGTGCACACGCATAGCTCGTCGCGACCGGTCAAAGCGAAAGAACCAGAGCACAAACACTGAGCCAACGATCGTTGCGAAAAAAAGCTTGACCTTCCCATAATGGGAAGGTCTACGCTACGGCCTTGAATGCAACATCAAGGTGACAAAGTCGCCGGAGGTTTGAGGTGATGAACATTGGACAGGCCGCGGACGCCACTGGCGTCTCCGCAAAACGAATCCGATACTACGAGCAGGTGGGCCTGCTAAAGCCGGCGGAACGCAGCGATGCGGGCTACCGGGTTTATGAAGCCGGTGACTTGCATACCTTGCATTTTATTCAACGGGCACGCCGGCTCGGCTTCTCGCTTCCGCAGGTATCCGAATTGCTCGCCTTGTGGCACGACCAGGGCCGAAGCAGCAGGAACGTTAAAGCCGTTGCGACCAGACACGTTGAAGAACTTCGCAGCAAAATCGACGAACTGCAATCTATGGTCGACACGCTGACGCACCTCGCGAAACGTTGCGACGGTGATGATCGGCCCGACTGCCCAATATTGAGTGACCTTCAAAGGAGTGACTCATGAGCGCCTTATATACCTGCCCGATGCACCCCGAGGTGCAGTCGGACCAGCCCGGCTCCTGCCCGAAGTGCGGTATGGCGCTGGAACGCGCCGACGTGCCGGTACGCAAGACGCAATACACCTGCCCGATGCATCCGGAGATCGTTCGCGATCATCCCGGCAGTTGCCCGATCTGCGGCATGGCGCTGGAACCGGTTGTCGCAAGCGCCGAAGAAGATACCAGCGAACTCGACGACATGACCCGGCGTTTCTGGGTCAGCGCCGTGCTGACTTTGCCGCTGTTCATTTACGCGATGGCTGAGATGATCCCGGGCAACCCGCTCGCACACCTGCTGGCCGGTGGCTGGGCCCAGTGGGTACAACTGGCGCTGGCCACACCGGTCGTGCTTTGGGGTGGCTGGCCGTTCTTCGTGCGCGGCTGGAATTCGGTTCGCACGATGAATCTCAACATGTTTACGCTGATCGCCCTCGGCGTCGGCGTGGCATTCGTCTTCTCGCTCGTCGCGGTCGCGGCACCCGGCCTGTTTCCGCCGGCGTTCCGGAATCACGGCGGCAACGTCGCCGTGTATTTCGAGGCGGCAGCGGTCATTACGACGCTGGTGTTGCTTGGCCAGGTACTCGAACTGAGAGCCCGCAGCCAAACGTCGGGCGCGATACGGGCGTTGCTGGAACTCGCGCCCCCGACCGCGCTCAGGATCGGGTCGGACGGCACCGAGGTGGAAGTATCACTCGACGACCTCGCACCGGGTGATCGTCTGCGCGTAAAGCCGGGTGAAAAAGTACCGGTCGACGGTTCGGTCGTTGACGGCCATAGTTCTGTCGACGAATCGATGGTTAGCGGTGAGCCCATCCCGGTCGAGAAGCGTGAGGGCGACTCAGTCATCGGCGGCACCGTGAACGGCACCGGCAGCCTCATCATGGAAGTCACGCAGGTCGGTGACGATACCCTGTTGTCACAGATCGTGCGCATGGTTGCCGAGGCGCAACGCAGCCGCGCCCCGATCCAGAAGCTGGCTGACCTAGTTGCGGCGTGGTTTGTGCCGTCAGTCGTTGTCGTTGCGATCGTCACGTTCATTGTCTGGTCCGTCTGGGGACCGGCTCCTGCCATGGCTTACGCCATCGTCAAC
>JAUHYO010000147.1 GCA_030426325.1 Gammaproteobacteria bacterium
TCGGCCGCATCGTCGGCGTCGTTTGACGTTTCTTGCATCGCTTCGTCCAACGAACTGTCGGCCGGTGCCGCGATGTCACTGGCAAGTTCCTGGAATTCTCCGAGGAGGTCGGTCCATTCGTCGGGTTCGGTTAAGGCCAGGTCAGCCTGCGATTCCACCGGCGCGAAGACCGGCATGTCCGGCTCGTCGTCGCCCAGGTCTTCGGCTTGCCGCTCGCTCGATGCGTCGTCATCCAGTCCAAAGTCGTCCGGCAATGGCGTGTTGTCATCGAACCGCAGTTCGTCGACCGCGTATCGCGCCGGCGGTTCATCGTCGACGTCATCGGCGTCGTCGACCACATCGACCACATCGGCAACGTCGGCGATGTCATCGTCAGCGGCGGGCTCGGCTGCTTCATCGGCGTCGAGCACGCGCCATTCCACTCCCGTATCTTCGATTCGAATATCCGAACCGGCCAGTTCATCCAGCGTCTTCAGGAGCGCCGCGCTTTGCCTGGCTGAAATCGCCCGGGGCGCGCGGGACTCAGTGTCGATAATCTCGGGCTTGAGTTCCGGGACCACGGCGCGCGCACTGTTCGCTGCGGATTGCTGCGGCATGGTTTCCGAGAGAAAGGCCAGTGCATTGAATGCGTGACCACAACCGCCACAACGCACCATGCCGGCGGCCTGTTTCAGCACATCGGCGGTGACGCGAAAGGCAATCTCGCATTCTGGGCATTGGGTGTACATGTCAGGTCGTGCTCGCTCTCTTTCTACCCGTTAATCTCGACCAAACCTGGCCGTCCTGTTCTTTGAAAACCGGCGCTTCGAACTCGATCCACGGCTCGTAAGCGGCCATAACCTCGTCGGCTTGTTCACATAATACGCCCGACAATGTAAGCATACCGCCCTGTCTGAGCGTTAATGTGATCGATTCGGCAAACTGGGCAAGTGGTCCGGCCAGGATATTCGCGACCACGACGTCAAATTCTCCCTGGATCTCGTCCGGGGTGCCGAGGACCACCAGGTTCGCGTCGACGGCGTTGTCGACCGCATTCTGCCGGGTCGCAATCACTGCCTGCGGGTCGATATCCATCGCCGTGGCCCGGGCGCAGCCGAGTTTCAGCGCCGCGATGGCGAGTACGCCGGAGCCGGAACCATAGTCCAGCATCGACCGGCCGTTGAGGTCGATGCCGTCGAGCCAGGCGAGACACATGTCGGTGGTTGCGTGGGTGCCGGTGCCAAAGGCAAGGCCGGGATCGAGGTGCACGACGACAGCGTCAGGCTCGGCCACCTGGCTCCCGGTCGGGCAAATCCAAAGCCGCCGGCCGAACTGCATCGGGCCGAAGTCCTTCAGCCATTCACGTTCCCAGACCCGGTCCTCCAGTTCCTCGATTCGATGGGCTGGCAATGACTGGATAGCAAGGCCGCTGAGGAGGCACAGCTGGAGTTGGTCGAAATCGACGTCCGGCGGGAACAGGCCGGTGATCGTCGTGTCGGCCCAGAGCGGGGTTTCGCCCGGGCCGGGTTCCAGCACCGGGTCATCGCCACCGTCGCTGAGCGTGACTGAACTGGCTCCGCAATCCATGAAGATTGCTTCGACGGCGTTTTCATCCAGTGCGTCGAGCTTCATAACAAACTGACGCCATGACATTCGCTTGCTCCGGATCAGGTCAGGCCGAGACGCTTCTCAAGATAGTGGATGTCCGTTCCGCCGGCCTGGAAGGCAGCGTGCTGGAAGATTTCCTGGTGCAGCGGCACGTTGGTCTTGATGCCTTCGATGACGATTTCGCTCAGTGCATTGCGCATGCGTGCAAACGCCGCTTCGCGCGATTCGCCGTGGGCAATCAGCTTGCCGATCATCGAGTCGTAGTAGGGCGGCACGCGGTAGCCGCTGTAAATGTGACTCTCGACTCGAATGCCCGGACCGCCGGGTGGATGCCACAGCGTGACAAGTCCGGGTGACGGCATAAAGTTTTTCGGGTCTTCGGCGTTAATGCGGCATTCAATCGCATGACCCTGGATGTGAATGTCGTCCTGCGTGTATTTCAGCTTCTCGCCGCTCGCGATACGCAGCTGTTCGCGCACGATATCGACACCGGTAATCATCTCGGTCACCGGGTGCTCGACCTGCAGGCGCGTGTTCATTTCGATGAAGTAGAACTCGTTGTTCTCGTACAGGAACTCGAACGTACCGGCGCTGCGGTAGCCCATGTCGAGACAAGCCTTCACGCAGCGCTCACCGATCCGGTTTCGTTGTTCGTCCGAGATGCCCGGTGCGGGCGCTTCCTCGATCACTTTCTGGTGCCGGCGTTGCATTGAACAATCGCGCTCACCGAGGTGAATCGCGTTGCCGTGGGTGTCGGCAAGCACCTGAAACTCAACGTGTCGCGGCTTCTCGAGAAACTTCTCCATGTAGACGACATCGTTGTTGAATGCGGCTCTCGCCTCGGCCTTGGTCACCGTGATCGCCGCGATCAATGACGCTTCAGCGTGCACCACTCGCATGCCGCGGCCGCCGCCGCCGCCGGATGCCTTGATGATGATCGGGTAGCCGATTTCACGCGCAATTCGAATGTTTTCATCCGGGTCGTCGCCGAGGGGGCCGTCGGATCCCGGTACGCAGGGGACGCCTGCTTTTTTCATCGCTGCGATCGCCGATACCTTGTCGCCCATCAGGCGAATGGCACTGGCTTTCGGGCCGACGAAGGTGAATCCGCTGGATTCAACGCGCTCGGCAAAATCGGCGTTCTCCGACAGAAAGCCGTAGCCCGGGTGAATGCCGGTTGCGTCCGTTACCTCGGCCGCACTGATGATCGCCGGCATGTTCAGGTAGCTGTCCATCGATTGTGGCGGTCCGATACAAACGGTTTCGTCCGCCAGCAGAACGTGTTTTAAGTTGTTGTCGGCCGTTGAGTGAACGGCAACGGTTTTGATGCCCATCTCGCGGCACGCTCGCAGGATGCGCAGGGCGATCTCACCGCGATTGGCAATTACGATTTTATCGAGCATAGCCTGCGCCCGCTTAATCGTGCTGACGCTGATCAATAACGATCAACGTCTGGCCAAACTCGACAGGCTCGCCGTTTTGCATACGGATAGATTTGATGACACCCGAAACATCCGCTTCGATCTGGTTCATCATCTTCATGGCTTCAATAATGCAAAGCGTGTCACCTTCCTGAACGCGATCACCAACCTGAACGTAGGGTGCCGCTCCGGGTGACGATGCCGCGTAAAAGGTTCCGACCATCGGGGCCTTGACCTCAAAGCCGTCCTCTTCCGGTTCCGCTGGCGCAGCCGGTGCGATGCTCGGTGCAGCCGCCGGGGCCGCCGCAACCGGTGGCGGCGGTGCAGCGGGCGCTGCGGCAACCATTGGTGCGTTTTGTGAATAGCGACTGATGCGTACCGATTCCTCGCCTTCGGTTATCTCAATCTCGGCAATTCCGGACTCGTCCAGCAGTTCAATAAGCTTTTTTACTTTTCTGATATCCATTATCGTCCCTCGACGTGCTTGATGGCGGCCTGCAACGCCAGTTCATAACCGTATGCCCCAAAACCAAACAGGCAGCTTCTCGCAATATCGCTAAAGTAGCTGTTGTGCCGAAATTCCTCCCGCGCAAACGTGTTGCTGAGATGAATTTCAATAAAAGGGATATTCACTGCCAGCAACGCGTCACGCAGCGCCACGCTGGTGTGCGTGAAACCGCCGGGGTTCAGGACGATGAAATCGACGCCGTCAGACGCGGCCTGATGCACCCTGTCGATCAAACCGTGTTCGGCATTGCTCTGAAAGGTGTCGAGCGCGTGCCCGTGATCCGTGGCAATTTTGCGACAGCGTTTCTCGATGTCCGCAAGGCTGGTGGCGCCGTAAACATCGGGTTCGCGTGAGCCCAACAGGTTCAGATTGGGGCCGTTAATCAGAAGAAACGATGACATTTCGCGGGGTTCGCCGCCAGATTGCCGAAGATGGCGGCAATTCTAACCCCTTTCGATGGAATTATTGCAACTTTTCGACCCTAGAGCGCTGCGAGTGCCTCGCGAGTGCCGTCCTTGGAGAGTTCGCCACGGTCCAGGCGCGCCATGATATCGACGATGGCGTCCAGCTGCTCGCGGTGCAATTCCCCAATGAATGAGCCAACGTATTCGCCATCGGATGCGATAAACATCGTGAAGGGCAGCACACCGAACCGGATACCCGACGACTCTGCCAGGGCCATCGCGTCCTGCTCGCCGACGAGTACCGGGTAGTTGAATTGCGCCGATTCTGCGTAGCGCGCGACCTCGTCAGCGAAATCGACGGCAATGCCGATAACCTGGAAGCCGTTGGCGGCCTGCTCATCCTGAAATGCTTTAAGTAGCGGAATCTCACGGCGGCACGGTGCGCACCAGGTCGCCCAGAAATTCAGGATTCGATGCTTGCCGTCCCACTCGGACAGGTCGCGGCTCGTGCCGCTGATATCCGGCATCGAGAAACTCGGGTGTGACACGACTTCGATGGCCGGTGGCGGCGCGATCGTTGTTTCCGGCGCGGGGGCGTTTTGAACCGGGATACGCGCAGCATAAAAAAGTGCGCCGGCCATCAACGCTACCAGCGCGGCCACAAACATCAGGAATACTTTTGGCACGAGACTACCTTTTAGTCGTGATTTTGGGCTGCAATGCTATCCGATACAGCGAAGGCTTGCCTTACGTGAGACGCGAAATCCGGCGCTTTCATGTAGCCGACGACCTCGTAGCCATGCTTCTGCTGCCCGTCGGCACCAAAGAATATAATTGTCGGAGGTCCGAAAACGCCGAAGCGCTGCAGCAACTCCTGATCGATCGGGTCGTTGTCGGTGACGTCGGCCTGCAACCAGACGGTATTCGAAAGCGCAGCCTGTACGTCACTGTCCGAAAAGGTATACGCCTCCATTTCGAGGCAGGACACGCACCAGTCGGCATAGAAGTCGAGCAATGTCGTTTTCCCCGCGGCCGAGGCAATTGCAATCTCATTGTCGAGGTCGTCAACCGACTTGATGCGTTTGAACGGCAACTCGTGCTGTTCCTCGGTGGCCGCACCGCCGCCCAGCGACACACTTGCAAGTGGTTTAAGGGGGTTGCTGCCGCCGGTGAGCGAACCCAACAGCAAGATGACACCGTAGATGATGGCGAGAAACCCGAATCCCTTGCCAAGCTTCTCGGCCACGCCGGATTCGCGCGTCAGCGTCGTCAGGCCACCCATGAAGACGCCGGCCATGAAGACCAGCACAGCCCAGAGCAGCATGGTGACGGTGCCCGGCAGGATTCTGGACAACATCCAGATTGCCAATGCCAGCATCATGAAGCCGAAGGCATTCTTGACGGCGACCATCCAGCCGCCAGCCTTCGGCAGGAGTTTTCCTTGCGCCGCGCCGACCAGCAGCAACGGCGCGCCCATGCCGAGACTCATGGCAAACAACGCGCTGCCACCTCGCAGCATGTCGCCCGTTTGCGCGATAACCGTCAACGCGGCGATCAGTGCGGGCGCGACGCAAGCGGTGACGATCAGCGCGGACAGAGCGCCCATGACAAACGCGCCAATTGCGGTACCGCTTTTCTGGTTGCCGCTGATGCTCGATAGCTTGCTCTGCAATCCGCTTGGCATTTGCAGGTCATAGGCGCCGAACATCCCGAGCGCGAGCGCCACGAACAGACCGGCAAACAGAATCAATATCCAGGGCTGGTTAAAGGTGGCCTGGAGTTGCAGGCCAGCCGCTGCCGCCGCGACGCCGGCAATGGTGTAGACAATCGCCATACCCATGACGTAACTGAGCGCCAGCATGAAACCACGCATCGGGCTGACGTTGTCGCCATCACCGGCAATGATGCCGGACAGAATAGGGACCATCGGTAAGACACAGGGCGTGAAAGCAAGGCCAAGTCCTGCGAGAAAAAACAAGCCTGCCGCTGCCCAGATACTCGATTCAGTGATGATCTGCGCCAGTCGAGCCTGTTCGGATACGGGAGCCGCGGAACTGGCAATCGTCGACAGGTCCGTGGTTGTCGTCGCTTCCGGCAGGCTGACTGTCAGCGTCTTGGTCACCGGCACATAACAGATGCCATCGACCTTGCAGCCCTGGTAGCTGAGTTCGATATCGAGGTCCATGGCTTCCGGTGTTGCCCGGGCGATCGCAACCTTGCCAAAGACTTCGTCGAAATAGACTTCCTGTTCGCCTAACCATTCGTCGGTCTTCAGCTTGCCTTTCGGCAGGTCGAGCTGTCCGGCTTTCGCCTTGTCGCTAAGCGAGCGCACGCTGATCTTGCTCTTGTACAGGTAGTAGTCCGGCAGCAGGCGAATGCCGAATTCAATCGTATTGCCATCAACGGCAAACGCATCCGGCTTGAACACCTGGTCGGCCGGCAGCGCATCGTCCATCGAGTTGCTGGCAAGGCTGCCGAAGCTCAGTTTTTTTCCACCCGCCGCCGCGTTCTTGAATTTAACGGTCTCGGTCCATCTCTGTGGCAGATAGCAGAACCCTGCGTCGAGACAGCCGCGACTGTTTATTGTCAGGTCGACCGTCGCCGGCGCCGAGCCTTGAATGGAGTAAGGAATACGGACAAAGAAATTGCTGCGGTAGACAACCTGCTCGCCGAGAAACTCATCGGTATGCACTTCGCCGTCCGGCAACTCTGGTGCACCGAGGACGACCGCATCGTTATCGACCGCGAAGCTGAAAGCATCCCGGTACATATAAGCGCCGTCGTTGACCGCCCAGTCAATCTCGAGCGCATCGCCGGTATCAGCGACGGCATAGTGGAAAACCTCCTGGGGCGGCAGCGGGCGTTCATCGGCCGCTGCAAGAAAGCTCGTGGGCACCAGGAATAAAAGTGCCGTAATCAAGATTTGAATCCGTTTCATAAATCCCTTCTCGGGGTTGCAATGCCGTGGTCTTTGTATCCGGACCGGCGCGAAAGGGCGAATGTTACGCCTTTGGCGCAGCCTGTCATCGACGCAGGTCAGGTTTTGGGCCTTGAATTTTATGGCGCGAGGCCTATTATTGGCACTCGCCGTGACCGAGTGCTAACAGGTACCGGTCCCGACAACCACCTAAAAATGGTTATAAATCAACAGTTTACAGGAGATAAATACCATGAAGATGCGTCCGCTTCATGACCGGGTCATAGTAAAGCGCATGGAAGAAGAGCGCACATCGCCCGGCGGAATCGTCATTCCTGACGCTGCAGCGGAGAAACCCATCAAGGGTGAAATCGTTGCTGCAGGCAACGGCAAGATTCTCGAGAACGGCGAAATCCGCCAGCTCGACGTCAAGGTTGGCGACAAGGTTCTGTTCGGCAAGTACGCCGGAACAGAGGTCAAGGTCGATGGTGATGAACTGCTCGTGATGAAGGAAGACGACATCATGGCGGTAATCGAAGGTTAAAGAGGAATTCAAGATGGCTGCTAAAGAAGTACGATTTGGGGATGACGCACGGCAAAAGATGTTCGCCGGCGTTAACGTCCTCGCAAACGCGGTAAAAGTGACCCTGGGTCCGAAAGGCCGCAATGTCGTGCTCGATAAGAGCTTTGGCGCGCCGACTGTCACCAAAGATGGTGTTTCGGTTGCCAAGGAAATCGAGCTTGACGACAAATTTGAAAACATGGGTGCTCAGATGGTGAAGGAAGTTGCTTCACAGACATCTGACATCGCGGGTGACGGTACAACGACTGCAACGGTTCTCGCACAGGCAATTCTGCGCGAAGGCTTGAAGTCTGTGGCCGCCGGCATGAACCCGATGGACCTGAAACG